>DATFUK010000688.1:0-6949 GCA_035260865.1 Candidatus Methylomirabilota bacterium
CATCGAGGCGGGCGGGCTCGTGGCCTTCCCCACCGAGAGCTTCTACGGCCTGGGCGCCGACGCGCTGGACGCGGCTGCCATCGCGCGCGTGTTCGAGGTCAAGGGCCGGCCGGACGACAAGCCCATTCTCGTGCTGGTGGACGGCATCGACATGGTGACCGAGCTGGCCGAAGGGATCTCCGACGGCGCGCGCGCCCTCATGACGCGTCACTGGCCGGGCGCGCTCACCCTGGTGCTTCGCGCCTCCGCGCGCGTGCCCGCCGGGCTCACCGGCGGCACCGGGACCGTGGGCGTGCGGCTCCCCGGGCACGCGGTGGCGCGCGCGCTCGTCACCGCGGCCGCGCGGCCGGTCACCGCGCCGAGCGCCAACCCGACCGCGGCGCCTCCGGCACGCACCGCGGGCGACGTCCGCGGGTACTTCGGCGGGCGGGTCGAGCTGATCCTGGACGGGGGGACCACCGCGGGTGGCGCGGGCTCCACCGTCGCGGACTGCACGGTCTGGCCTCCGCGCATCCTGCGCCAGGGCCCGGTGATCGTGGAGGCGGCGTGCGGATAACCGGCGTGATCCAGGCGGGCGGCCGGAGCACCCGGATGGGCGGCCGACCGAAGGCCCTGCTGGAGCTGGGCGGCCGGCGCATCATCGACCGCGTCGCGCACGTCGTGCGGCAGGTCGCCGACGATCTGCTGCTCGTGACCAATACCCCGGAGCTCTACGCCTGGCTCGGCCTGCCGATGGTGCCCGACGTGTTCCCGGACGGCGGCTCGCTCGGCGGCATCTACTCGGGCCTGCTCGCCGCGTCCGGCGACGCCGCCTTCACGGTCGCGTGCGACATGCCGTTCCTGATGCCGGAGGTCGCGCGCTTGGTCACCGAGCGCGCGGGCGAGGCGGACGTGATCGTCCCGCGGGTCGGCGAGCAGTGGGAGACGCTCCACGCCTGCTACGGCAAGGCCTGCCTGGCCCCGATCGAGACGCGGCTGCGCGCGGGGCGCCTCAAGATCGTCGGCTTCTACGATGACGTGCGCGTGCTCGGCATCCCGGCGAGCGAGGTCGCCCGCTACCGCGCGCCCGAGGTGGTGTTCATGAACGTCAACACCCCGGAGGAGCTCGAGATGGCGCGCGTGCTCCTCCCCGCGCTGGAGCCGGGCGCCGCCTGATGGACGCGCGCGTCGAGGGGCTCGGGCTCGGGTCGATCCAGGAGATCAACGCGCTGCCGCGCGAGGTCGTGGAGGCGCTGTACGCGCGGCTGGTGCCCGAGGAGCTGCTCGATCGCTTCGCCATCGATCCGCAGACCTTCTGCGACAAGGCGGGGGCGCGGCTGGTGCGGGTGACCGCGCCGGCGGACCAGCCGTGGGCGCGCGTGGAGGTGCGCTCGAGCCCGGAGGACCGCGACCCCGCGCTGCTGGTGGACGTGGAGATGTCGCCGCTCTCGGTGCCGGAGCTCGCGTTCGTGCAGATCACCGATCCCGCGGGCGCCCGGTACGCCATCGACCGCGACCCGGACGGGCGCGACACGCTCTTCGGCACCACCTGCCGCAACGTCGAGGAGGAGCGCCGCGCGATGCGGGGCGGCCTCGCCCCCGGCCAGGTGCGGCAGGGCCTGCGCCTGCTCTCCCGGGTGCTCGACGCGATGGAGGGCTTCTGCGCCCTCATCGGCAAGGAGATCTACCTCATCGAGCCGCTCTTCTATCACTCCGCGATCCTCTACGAGCGCCGCGGCTGCGGCTACCTGGTGGGCCGCGACGTGATGGAGTCGATCCACGCCGGCTTCCGCGAGGGCGGCGCGCTGCTGAAGGCGCTCGACGCCTCGTCCGACTTCCGCGACCCGCAGGCCGCCCGGACCGTGCGGGGCCGGAGCTGGGCCATCCACGACGGGGTGGGCGACGGCCTCTGGGCCGGCGGGGCGGTGAGCGGAGTGAAGATGTACAAGGCGGCCGGCCGGAAGGCGGGGATCAACACCTTCCCGGGGGCGATCTACTGAGCGAGACCGCCGGGATATACTGTCCCGGTGAAGCGCCCGAAGCCGATCCACGCAAAAGTCCGCAAGCCGATGCCCGCCAAGCCCCCGAAGGTAGAGGTCCCGAAGACGGTGTACCGGCGGCGGCCCAAGCACCGCCGCGCCGCGGGGGGCGAATCATGATGGCCGCCGCGACCGCCGCGATCGTCCACTACCACGAGATCAGCCTCAAGCGGGGCAACCGGCCGCTCTTCCTCCGCCAGCTCCACCAGAACCTGCTGCGCGCGATCGAGGATCTCGGGCCGGTGGATCTGGTGCAGCTCTCCGGGCGCATCATGCTCGACCTCTCGCGCCACCCCGACCCGGGGCTTCTGCCCGAGCGGCTCGCGCGGGTCGCGGGCGTGGCCAACTTCGCCCTCGCGATCCGCACCGGGGTGTCCCGCGAGGCGCTGCGGGCCGCGGTCGAGCAGGCGATCGCGGGCCGTGTCTTCGGCTCCTTCCGGATCACCGCGCGCCGCGCGTTCAAGACGTTCCCGATGACCTCGGTCGAGCTCAACCGCGACCTGGGCGCCCACGTGCTCGCGCGGCGGCCCGACGTCCGCGTGAGCCTCGAGCATCCGGAGCTGAACGTGCGGGTGGAGGTGCTCCCCGACGAGGCCTTCGTCTACTGCGATCCGCTGCCCGGCGCGGGCGGATTGCCGGTGGGCACCGGCGGGACGGTGGCCGCCCTGCTCTCGGGCGGCATCGACTCCCCGGTGGCCGCGTGGCGGCTCATGCGCCGCGGCTGCCGCGTGGTCTTCGTGCACTTCCACAGCGCGCCCTACCTGCCGGACCTCTCGCGGGGCAAGGCCCGCGAGCTGGTGGGGCGGCTGACCCAGTGGCAGTACCACTCGCGCCTGTTCATCGTCCCGTTCGGCGAGATCCAGCGAGAGGTCGTCCTGTCGGTGCCGCCGCCGTTCCGCGTCGTGGTCTACCGCCGGCTGATGGTGCGCATCGCGGAGCGGCTGGCGCGCCACGCGGGCGCCCTCGCGCTCGTCACCGGGGAGAGCCTGGGGCAGGTGGCCTCGCAGACGCTCCACAACCTGACGCGCATCGACGAGGTCGCCGCGATGCCGATCCTCCGGCCACTCATCGGCATGGACAAGCTCGAGATCACCACGCAGGCCCACGCCCTCGGCACCTACGAGATCTCCATCGAGCCGGACGCCGATTGCTGCACGCTCTTCACGCCGCGGCATCCCGCCACCCGGATCGAGGCCGAGGCGATCGCGGCGCTGGAGGCGCGGCTCGACCTCGAGCGCCTCGTCACCCAGGGCGTGGAAGCGGCGGAGCAGGAGCTGTTCGAGTTCCCGGCCGGCGCGGGGCCGTACCCCGCGCGCGCCGCGGCGCGCCGCCCGCTGCCGGAGCCCGTCCCCGAGTGACCACCACCCTGACCTTCCTCGGGGGCGCCGGCGGCACCGTCACCGGCTCCAAGCACCTGCTCGAGAACGGGGACAGCCGCGTGCTGCTGGACTGCGGCCTCTTCCAGGGCCTGAAGGAGCTGCGCCGACGCAACTGGGCCGCGCCGCCCGTGGAGCCGCGCACGCTCGGCGCGGTGATCCTCAGCCACGCCCACATCGACCATTCGGGCTACCTGCCGCGACTGTGCCGCGACGGGTTCACCGGGCCGATCTACTGCACGCCGGGCACCCACGATCTCCTGAGAGTCATGCTGCCGGACGCGGCCCACCTTCAAGAGGAAGAGGCCGACTTCGCGAACCGGCACCGCACCAGCAAGCACGACCCGGCGCTGCCGCTGTACACGATCGCGGACGCGGAGCGTGCGCTCGCCCTGGTGAAGCGCGTGGACTTCGGGCGCCCATTCACCGCCGCGCGAGGGGTCGAGGCGCGCTTCACCCCCTCGGGGCACATCCTGGGCGCGGGGCTCGTCGCCTGCGAGGTCGGCGGGCGCCGCCTCATCTTCTCCGGCGATCTCGGCCGCTACGACGTGCCGATCATGGTGGATCCGGAGCCGGTGGCGGAGGCCGACGTGCTGCTGGTCGAGTCCACCTACGGCAACCGCGTGCATCCCCCCGACGACCCGGCCGACCGGCTCACCGCCGCGGTGCGCCGCGCGGTGGACCAGAAGGGCTGGCTGCTCATTCCGGCCTTCGCGGTGGGCCGCTCGCAGGAGATCCTCTACGACCTGCGCGAGCTCGAGACGCGCGGGGCGATCCCGAGCATCCCGGTGTTCCTCGACAGCCCCATGGGGATCCAGGCCACCGCGATCTACGCGGCCCACACCGAGGAGCACGACGCCGCGCTCGCCCGGGTCGAGGCGGGCGGCACCGCGCCCTTCGCCTCGCGGCGCTTCACGCTGTCGCGCTCGGTGGACGATTCCAAGCGCCTGAACGAGACCGCGGGGCCCGGCATCATCGTGGCGGGCAGCGGCATGGCCACCGGCGGCCGCATCCTCCATCACCTCAAGCGCCTGCTGCCCGACCCGAAGACCACCGTGCTCTTCGTCGGCTACCAGGCCGCGGGCACGCGGGGACGGCTGCTGAAGGATGGCGCGCGCGAGATCAAGATGCTGGGCGTGACGATCCCGGTGCACGCCACCATCATGATCAGCGACGCCTACTCCGCCCACGCCGATCGCGAGGAGATCCTGCGCTGGCTCGGCGGATTCAAGCGGCCGCCCGGCATGACCTACGTCGTCCACGGCGAGGCCGATGCGGCGGACGCGCTGCGGGAGGCCATCGTGAGCCGCCTCGGCTGGAACGCGGTGGTCGCCCAGGACGGCCAGCGCGTGACGCTCTGAGCGGGCGCGGCCCCTCCTGGGCGTACCGCGCGGTCCGGGCGCTGGCCCGGCTCCTCGCCGCGATCTTCTACCACCGGGTGGACGTGATCGGCGCCGAGCGGATCCCGCGCACCGGGCCCCTCATCGTCGCCGCCAATCACCACAACGCGCTCGTGGACGGCGTGCTGCTGCTCTCCGCGCTGCCCCGCCGGCTCGTCTCGGTGGCCAAGGCGCCGCTGTTCTCCAATCCGCTGATCGGCCCGTTCCTCCGGCTGATCGGGGCCCTCCCGGTGCACCGCCGCCAGGACGGCGGCACCGACCCGGCGCGCAACGATCGCCTCTTCGCCGCTTCCACCGCGACCCTGCGCCGCGGGGACGCGATCCTGATCTTCCCGGAGGGCGTGAGCCAGCCCGAGCCGACCCTGATGCCGCTCCGGACCGGCGCCGCGCGCATGCTGCTGGCCGCCGAGGCGGACGCGGTCGGGCCGGTGACGCTGCTGCCGGTCGGCCTCATGTTCCACGAGCCGGGCACCTTCCGGACCGGCTGGGCCCTGATCGCGGTGGGGGAGCCGGTGGAGACCGCGGACCTGGTGGCGCTCGCGCGGACCGAGCCCGAGGAAGCGGCGCGCCGCCTCACCGCCCGGCTCGGCGAGGCGATGCGCGGCCTGATCGCGGAGGTGGACGATCGCGAGACGCTCCGGCTGGTCGAGCACGCGGAGCGGCTCTGGCGCGAGGAGCGCGACGGGCGGGCGCCGCGGGACGCGGCGGCGAGCGCGGAGTGGCGCCGCCGCGCCACGCGCGCCTATCGCTATCTCATCGACCGCGACCCGGCCGGGCTCGCGCTCCTCCGGGGGCTGGTGGAGCGCTACGTCAAGGACGTGGAGGACGCCGCGCTCGGCACCGCGGTCGGGCTCAGGCCGCCGGGGGCCCGCGCGGTGTTGCCCTATGCGGTGCGCCAGCTCGCGATCCTGCTGGGCGGCCTGCCGCTCGCGCTCTGGGGGCTCGCCAGTCACGCGGTGCCGTACTGGCTCACGTGGGTGGCGGCGCGGCGGCTGCGGCCCGAGCCCGACGTGGAGGCGACCTACAAGCTGGTGGCGGGCATCGTCCTCTACCCGCTCGCCTGGATCGCCGAGGGCTGGCTGCTCTGGCGCTGGGCCGGAGGGTGGCCGCTCACCCTCTTCGTCGTCCTGCTGATCCCGGGCGGCTTCTTCGCGCTGGCGTGGAGCGAGCGGCTGCGCCGTCTCTACCGCGAGAGTCGCGCGCTGCTCCGGCTCCTGGTGGACCGGGACCTCGGGCGCCACCTGGGCGAGCGGCGGCGGGCCATCCTCGACGAGATGGAGGGCGCGGTGGCGCGCGTGCCCGAGCCGGTGCTGGCCGGCCGAGAGGAGCCCCGCGCGTGAACGTGCGCGCGATCGTGGCGTGGACGCTCTACGACTTCGCGAACTCCGCGTTCGCGGCGGTGATCTTCGCGACCATCTATGCCGCCTACTACGCGATCGCGGTGGTCGGCAACGACGGCGGGGAGGGGGATCTCTGGTGGGGGCGCGTGGTCTCGGTCTCGATGGGCCTGGTCGCCCTGACGTCGCCGTTCCTGGGCGGGGTGGCCGATCGCGCGGGCATCCGCCGGCCGCTCTTCATCGGCTTCACCGCGGTGGCGGTGGCCGCCACCGCGCTCATGGCCACCGTGGAGCCCGGCATGGTGGTGTGGGGCTTCGTGCTCGGCGTGCTCGGCAACTTCGCCTACGAGAGCGCGCTCGTCTACTACAACGCCTACCTGCCCGATCTGGCCCCGGCGAGCCACCAGGGCCGCGTGTCGGGCTGGGGCTTCGCGGTCGGCTACGCGGGCTCGATCGCCGCGCTGCTGGCCGCGCTGCCGTTCGTGCGCGCCCGCAACTACGAGGGCGCCTTCTTCGCGGCGGCCGCGCTCTACGGGGTCTTCTCGCTCCCCGCCTTCTTCATGCTCCCGGCCGCGCCGGGCGGGCGGGTGCCGGTGCTGCGGGCCGCCCGCGAAGGCGCCGCGCAGGTGGTGGCCACCGCGCGCCGGATCCTGGCCCTGCCGGACCTGCGCCGCTTCCTGGGCGCCTACTTCATCTACGAGGACGGGGTGAACACGGTCATCGCCTTCTCGGGGATCTTCGCGGCCCAGACCCTCGGCTTCCCGATGGAGCGCCTCATCGTGCTCTACATCGTGGTGCAGATCTCGGCCCTCGTCGGC
>DATFUK010000689.1:0-6425 GCA_035260865.1 Candidatus Methylomirabilota bacterium
CGCGACATCCGCGGCGTGCCGCCGAGTCTCCGGCAGCCCACCCACCGCCGCCTCGACCCGCGCGGCGTCCAGCTCCAGCAGCGCCTCGAGCGCGCACCCCGTCGCCACCTCGGTCGCCGCGCTCGCCGCCGCGATGGTCGGCCCGCACCCGTAGGCCTGGAATCTCGCCTCGACGACCTGACCGTCCCGCACGCGCAGGTGGAAGCGGACCAAGTCCATGCAGTCCTTGTACTCTCCCTCCCCCACCCCGTCCGGGCTCCGCATGATGCCAGCGTTCCGTGGGTTCCGGAAGTGATCGATCAGGGCCGGGCTGTACTGCACCGCTCGCCGGCCGGCTACGCCCGGACCGGCATGACGCTCCGCAGCTTCGCCACCAGCGGCACGGTCGACTCGATCACGTAGTCGATGTCATCCGCGGTGGTACTCCGTCCGAGGGAATGCCGCACCGCGCCCATGGACCACTCGACCGGGACGCCCATCGCCACCAGCACGTACGACGGCTCCACGTTGCCCGAGGTGCACGCGGACCCGGCCGACACGCCGATGCCCTTCAGATCCAGGCCGAGCACGATCGATTCCGATTCCACGTGCCGGAAGCAGATATTGCAGGTGCCGGGGAGCCGCCGGGTCGGGTGGCCGTTGAGCCGCGCGTCGGGCACCCGGCTCCGGATGCCGTCCCAGAGACGATCGCGCAGCGCGGTCAGCCGGACCGCCTCGTCCGCCATGTCCCGGCCGCGGATCTCGACCGCCCGACCGAGCCCGACGATGCCGGTCACGTTCTCGGTGCCCGCGCGCCGGCGCCGCTCGTGCTCGCCGCCGTGCTGGACCGAGACCATCTTGGTGCCCTTCCGGATGTAGAGTCCCGCCACCCCCTTGGGCCCGTAGATCTTGTGGCCGGAGAAGGACAGCATGTCGATGTTGAAGGCGTCGAGATCGATGGGCGCCTTCCCGAAGGTCTGCACCGCGTCCATGTGGAACGGGATGCCGTGCTCGCGGGCGATCGCCCCGATCTCGCGCGCGGGCTGGATCGTCCCGATCTCGGAGTTGGCGTGCATGATCGAGATCAGGATGGTGTCGGGCCGGATGGCCCGCCGGACCGCGTCGGGATCCACGAGACCCTCGCCGTCCACGTCGAGATAGGTGGCCTCGAAGCCCAGGGTCTCGAGATTCTGCACCGCCCGCAGCACCGCGTGGTGCTCGATCTTCGACGTGATGAGGTGGCCGCGCCCGCGCCCCATCGCCACGCCCTTGATCGCCATGTTGTCGGACTCGGTGCCCCCCGAAGTGAAGACGATCTCCTCCTTGCCCACCCGGAGGAAGTGCGCGACCTGCTCGCGCGCGGTCTCGAGCCCCTCGCGCGCCTCGCGGCCAAAGCCGTGCACGCTCGACGGATTGCCGAATCGCTCGCTCCAGTACGGCAGCATCGCCTCGACCACCTCCGGATGCACCGGGGTGGAGGCATTGTGATCGAGATAGACCTTCCGGTTCATTGACGCTCCCCTTTCGCGATGTTACGCTGCGCCCGCATGGCCTCGGCCAAACGGAAATTGGGTCTGATGCTTTCCACCGCCTCCGCCCATCCGAACCTCGAGACCGCCATCGGGCTGTCCGGGGCCGCGCTGGACGGCGGCGACGACGTCTACCTGTACCTGATCGACGACGCGGTGGACGCGGTGGATGACGATCGTCTCCTCGCCCTGGCCGATCGCGGCCTCAAGCTCTTCGTGTGCGCCTACGGCTGCCAGAAGCGCCGCCGGCCCCTGTCCGAGCGCGCCACCAACTGCGGCCTCGTGGTGCTCACCGACGTGATCAACGGGACCGATCGCTTCATCGCGCTCAACTAGCGTGGCGAGCCCGAGCCAGCCGACCCTCGTCCTCATCTCGGAGGATCCGCGCGTCTCCCACCGGGCCAACGAGGCGATGCGCATCGCGCTCGGCATCGTGGCCGGCGAGAACGAGGTGCGCATCGTGCTGACCGGCCCCGCGGTGCACCTGCTCGACGACGAGACCGACGACCTGGTGGACGGCGACGACATCGCCAAGTTCCGGGCCGCGCTCCGGAAGCTGGGGGTGCCCTTCCACATCGAGGGCGGCGCGCCCGCCCCCGCCGACTGGAACCGCGACGCGCATCCGGTGGTCCCGGTCACCGCGGCCGAGATCGGCGCGATGTTCTCCCGCGCCACGCGCTTCCTCGTGTTCTGATGCCCAGCTTCCTGCATCTCGTCAAGGGCGACTCGGCCGCGCTCGCGGGCGCGGTGATCGAGGCCAATCTGCGCGAGGCCGACGCGCGGGTCACGGTGGTCCTGCTGGACGGCGCCGCCGCCCCGTCGCTGCCCGCGGGCGTCGCGGTGCGACGCCTCGCCCCCGGCGATCTGGACTACGCGGGGCTGCTCGATCTGGTCTTCGCGCACGATCACGTGATCACCTGGTAGCCCTAGCGATCCTGGTATTCCTCGTGCCACTTCATCTGGATCGCCTCCAGGATGCCCTCGTTGGAGCCCTTGGCCTCGTCCGTGAACCCGGGCAGCGCCACCACCCACTTGTGCAGGTCGGTGAAGCGCACCCCGAGCGGATCCACGTCCGGGTGCGCCTCCATCAGGGCCAGCGCGATGTCCTCCGCGTCGCTCCACTTCACGATCGATTCTCCATATTCGCTCGCCTCGCCTTCGGCTGCGGCGCGCCCTACTTGGGAATCTCCACGACGACATCTCCCTTCACGACCGCCTGACAACCCAGCCGCGAGTGGAGGGTGAGGCCCTCCGCGGTGTCCAGGCGGTCCTCCTCGTCCTGCTCCATGGTGGACAGGTTCTGCTCGCCCTCCCGCACGATGACGTGGCAGGTGGTGCACGCGCAGCTCCCGCCGCAGTTGTGCTCGAGGTGGATGTCGTTGGCCAGCGCGATGTCGAGCAGCGATCCGGGCCGGCCGTGATCGGCCAAAGGATACTTGCTGTCGTCCACCTCCACCGTCCGGTTGAGCGGCACGAACGTGACTTTGTGCACCGCCATCACGAGTTCTCCAGGAGCCGGTCGGCCCGCTTCGAGGTGACCGCGTCCTTGATCGCGGTCTCCATGAGCCGGTCCGCGAGCGGCGCGGTGACCTGATTGAGCGCGGTCGTCAGCTCGCGGATCTGGTCGCGGTCGGTGCCCGCCCGCGCGGTCCGCAGCGCGGTACGGGCCGTCTCGATCGCGGCCAGCTCCTCGGCCCCCACGATGTCGCGGGCCTGGCGGAGGGCGCGCTCCACGTGGTTGAGCACGGTGTCGGCCTCGGTCTGCGTCTCGATGAGGAGGCGCGCCTCGACGTCGGCCTCCGCGTAGGTGAAGGAGTCCTCCACCATCTGCTCGACCTGGTCCTCGGTGAGCCCGTAGGTCGGCTTGACCTCGATGCTCGCCGCCTTGCCGGTCCGGAGCTCGCGGGCCTGCACCTGGAGAATTCCGTTGGCGTCGATGAGGAAGGTCACCTCGATCTTGGGCATGCCGCCCGGCATCGGGTCGATCCCGGCCAAATCGAAGCGCGCGAGCGAGCGGTTGTCCTTGGCCAGCTCGCGCTCCCCCTGGAGCACGTGCATGTCCACCGTGGTCTGGCCGTCCACCGACGTGGTGAAGTACTCCTTGGCCAGGGTCGGGATCGTGGTGTTCCGGGCGATGAGCACGCTCACGATGCCGCCCAGGGTCTCGATCCCGAGGGAGAGCGGGGTGACGTCGAGCAGCAGCATGTCGGTGATGCCGCCGGCCAGGATCTGCGCCTGGACCGCCGCCCCCAGGGCCACCACCTCGTCCGGATTCATCCGGCTGTGCGGGGTCCGCCCGAACAGCTCCTCGACCCGGCGCTGCACCAGGGGCATCCGCGTGGAGCCGCCCACCAGCACCACCTCGTCCACCTGATCGGCCCGGAGCGCAGCGTCGGCGAGGGCCTGCCGGCACGGGCCGAGGGTCGCGGCCACCAGCGGCTCTACCAGGGCCTCGATGTCGGCCCGGGTGATGTCGCGATGGTAGGTGAACCCCTCGAACGGGATCGTGAGCACGGTGCGCTCGTCGAAGGAGAGCCGGCACTTCGCGGCCTCCGCGCCGAGGCGGATCTCCTGCAGCGCCTCCGCGTCCCCGGAGAGATCGGCGTGGTGGCGGCCCCGGATGTCGGCCAGGATCCAGTCCACCATCGCTCGGTCGAAGTCGTCGCCGCCCAGATGCGTGTTGCCGTTGGTGGCGAGCACCTCGAAGACACCGTCCTTCACGCGCAGGATCGAGATGTCGAAGGTGCCGCCGCCCAGATCGTAGACCGCGATGATGCCCTGGGAGAGCTTCTGCAGCCCATAGGCGAGCGCGGCCGCGGTAGGCTCGTTGACGATGCGCAGCACCTCGAGGCCCGCGATGCGCCCGGCGTCCTTGGTGGCCTGTCGCTGGGCGTCGTTGAAGTAGGCGGGCACCGTGATCACCGCCTGCTCGACCGGCTCGCCGAAGTGGACCTCCGCCCGCTGCTTGAGCGCGCGGAGCACGTGCGCCGACACCTCCGGCGGAGTGACCGCCCGATCGCCGATACGGATGCTCACCACCTCGGCCTGGGGGGTGACTTCGAAGGGCAGACGGGAAAGCTCGTCCTTCACGTCCTCGTAGCCGCGGCCCATGAGCCGCTTGACCGAGTAGACGGTGCGGGCCGCGTTGCGGGCGAGCTGGCGGCGGGCCGCCTCGCCCACCACGACTCCGTTCCCGGTCCAGGCCACGATGGAGGGCAGCAGCGCGCGCCCCTCCGCGTCCGGGATCACCCGCGGGATGCCGCCCTCCACGTGGGCGACCAGGCTGTTGGTCGTCCCGAGGTCAATGCCGACGATGCGAGACATGTTGATCCTCACGCTCTCCCAGCGCGTCACTCAGGTCGTCGATGACGGTGCGCAGGTAGGCCCGCGTCGCGAGCCGCTGCTTGAACCACTCGAGCAGCGGCCGACGATCCCCGCCCTCGTCCACCAGCCGGTCCCAGTCCGGCGCGCGGGCGACGACCGAGGCCGCCTCAGCCGCGTAGCGCTCCTCGAGCCGGCGGCGCTCCTCCCGGAGCCGTGCGCCCGCCTCGCCACCGAGCCCCTCCGCCTTGGCCTCCTCGAGCGCTTCCTGCACCTCCAGCATCTCTTCCAGGAGCTCCCGAGGCGCCTTCGGCTTGTCGGTCGCGCCCTCGCGGACCTCCCGGCCTTCCTCCAGCGCGATCAGGTATTCCACGCGGGAGAGCGGCTCGCGCAGCGCCCGGTAGGCGCGGTTGACCAGGGCCGACTGGCCGAGGACCTCCGCCTGGCGCTCGGCGTCGGCGCCCTGGTGGAAGTCGGGATGGTGCTCCCGCGACAGCTCGTAGAAACGCCGCTGCAGGGCTTCCCCGTCCACCCCGAGCTTGCGGGGCAGCCCGAACACCGTGAAGTAGTCGGTCACGCGCCTTTCCTCAAAACAACAACGGGCCCTGCCGGGCCCGCGTTCGTGTCTTCCGAGCCGGGCCTCAGGCCGAGAACGATGTCCCGCACCCACAGCTCGATTTCGCGCTGGGGTTGACGAAGGTGAACCCGCCCTGGAGCCCCTGGGTGACGTAGTCGAGCGTGGTGCCGTTCAGGTACAGGTAGCTCTTCTTGTCGCAGACCACCTGCACCCCGTCGATGTCGAACTTCTTGTCGTGGGGACCGATCTCGTTGTCGAACTCGAGCTGATAGGACAGGCCCGAGCAGCCGCCCCCCTTGACCCCCACCCGCAGGTAAACGCTCCCCAGGCTCTGGGCCTCCATCAGCTGCTTGACCTGCTTCACCGCGGTTTCGGTCAGCGCGAGTGCCATTGCGCGTAGATCTCCTTTACCCTTAGGACGCGTCCCGGCCCGCCGGGGCTTCGCTCGCGCTCCACTTTTCCTTGTAGTCCTGGAGCGCGGCCTTGATCGCGTCCTCGGCGAGCACCGAGCAATGGATCTTCACCGGCGGCAGCTTCAGCTCGTTCACGATGTCGGTGTTCTTGATCTTGGCCGCCTCGTCCACCGTGCGGCCCTTGAGCCACTCGGTGGCCAGGCTCGACGAGGCGATGGCGCTGCCGCAACCGAACGTCTTGAACTTGGCGTCCTCGATGACGCCGGTCTCGACGTTCACCTTGATCTGCAGCTTCATCACGTCGCCGCACTCGGGCGCGCCAACCAGACCGGTGCCCACCCCCGGGGTGTCCTTGGTGAAGGACCCCACGTTGCGGGGGTTGTTGTAGTGGTCGACCACCTTATCGCTGTAGGCCATGTCCGCACATCCTCCCTGAGTGAGGGCTGATCGCCCGAGGGCGTCGTTATTCCGCTTTCCAATGGATCGACTTCAGGTCCACGCCTTCCTTCGCGAGCTCGTAGAGCGGCGACATCTCCCGCAGCCGGTGAATGACCTCGACCGTCTTGCGCGCCACGAAATCCACCTCTTCCTCGGTGGAGAAGCGGT
>DATFUK010000690.1:0-3525 GCA_035260865.1 Candidatus Methylomirabilota bacterium
GGCCCCACGCACGAGGGGCAGCCGCTCCGGCAGCCGCAGGCCTCGAGCGTCTCGAGCCCGCGCGTGAGCAGCTCGGGCAGCACCTCGAAGATCCGCTCGGCCAGGCCGATGCCGCCCGGCTGGTTGTCGTAGAGGTAGATCGTCGGCGTGAAGGTCTCGCCCTGGAGGAGCTGGGCCCGCATGGTCTCCCGCGTCACCACCTGCCCGGCCTGCGACGGCGAGCCGTCGCCGAGCCACGCCCCCACGTCGCGGATATCGCACAGCAGGAAGATCGGGGCCAGGCTGTGGAGGAGATGGGTGAGGGCGCGGAGCCCGTCCACCAGGTCGTCGCGCCGCGGGGAGATCTCGGCGAGCAGCCCGGGATGGAGGGTGAGCCAGACGCTGGTGGTCTGCATCTCCTGCTGCGGCAGCTCCACCTCGCCCGAGCCCACGTTCTCGAGCGTGCCCATCTTGATCTTCTTGAAGCCGACGACCTTCTCGGCGACCAGGACCTCGCCCTGCTCGGCGAGCAGGCCGGGCGTCTCCTGCCGGGCGAGGCGCTGGAGGATCCAGACCCCCTTGGCGCTGATCGCGTCGGTGAAGTAGTCCACCGCCACCCGCTTGACGTAGGCCACCTTCTCCTCGTCCTCGCGGTAGTGGAGCTCCTGCACCTCGAAGGGATCGCCCTCCAGCATGTAGATCGCCTTCGGATAGATCATGGCGAAGGCGCTCTTCCAGTCCACCTCCGCGATGATCTGCCGCCGCTTGACCTGGGCCGCGTCGCGCGAGGTCGTATCGATGACCAGGAAGTTGTCGGAGGTGACGGTGCGGAGCGAGATGTGATCGGCCGGGTAGGTCTCCGAGCTCCAGTGGAAGTGCTCGCCCGCCCGGTGCAGCACGCCCTCGTCCTCGAGCGCGGCCAGGTGGCTCGACACGTCGCCCCCGAAGGCCTCTTCCGCGCCGATCGGCAGCTCGAAGGCCGCGCACTTGACGTGGTTGATCAGGATGAAGGGGTTCTCCGGATTGATGCGGGCGTGCTCGGGCGACGCCCCGAAGAGGTAGTCGGGATGCGCGGCCAGGTACTGGTCCATCGGCGAGCTGGTGGCCACCATCACCGCGGCGGATTCGCCGCTGCGCCGTCCCGCGCGGCCCGCCTGCTGCCACATGGAGGCGATGGTTCCGGGATAGCCCGCGAGCACCGCGAGGTCGAGGTGGCCGATGTCGATCCCCAGCTCGAGCGCGCTCGTGGACACCACCCCCAGCACCTCGCCCGAGCGCAGCCCCTGCTCCACCTCGCGCCGGCGCAGCGGCAGGTAGCCGCCGCGGTAGCCGCGCACGATGCCGGAGTCGCCCGTCTTGTCCTCGACGCCCTTCTTGATCGAGGCCAGCACGACCTCGGTCGAGAGCCGGCTCTGGCAGAACACGATGGTGGCGACCTTCTTCCGGAGGAACCGCGTCGCGAGCTTCGACGCCTCCCCGAGGTAGGGCGCGCGGATGCCGAGCTCCGGATTCACCACCGGCGGGTTGTAGACCATGAAGGTCTTCTCGCCGGTGGGCGCCCCGCTCTCGTTCAGCTCGACCACCGTCTCCCCGGTGAGGCGCTGGGCCAGGTCGCCGGGATTGGCGATGGTCGCGGAGGCCATGATGAACTGCGGGGTGGCTCCGTAGTGCCGGCAGATGCGCTTGAGCCGCCGCAGCACGTTGGCGAGGTGGCTGCCAAAGACGCCGCGGTAGGCGTGTAGCTCGTCGATCACCACGTACTTGAGGTTCTGGAAGAGATTCACCCACTTGGTGTGATGCGGCAGGATCCCCGAGTGCAGCATGTCGGGATTGGTCAGCACCAGGTTGGCCCGCGCCCGCACCGAGCGCCGCGCGTCCTGCGGGGTGTCGCCGTCGTAGGTGAACATCCGCATGTCGGGCAGCGACTTCGACAGCTCCATCAGCTCGGCGAGCTGGTCCTGGGCGAGCGCCTTGGTCGGGAAGAGGTAGAGCACCCGCGCCTCGGGCTGCTGGACCAGCGCCTGGAGCACGGGCAAGTTGTAGCAGAGGGTCTTGCCGGAGGCGGTGGGCGTGACCACCACGAGGTGCTCCCCCTTGGCGACCGTGTCGAAGGCCTTGGCCTGGTGCGAGTAGAGCTGCTGGACCCCGCGTGACTTGAGCGCCTCCACGATGCGAGGGTCCAGCGAGGACGGGAACGGGGCGAACACCGGGGGCTTGGCGTCGAAGTGGCGGACCGCGGTGATCAGGGGCCCGGTCTCCAGCGAGGTCAAGAGCTCGTCGAGCAGCTCCCGGATCTGCATGGGGCTCAGCCTATGTTTAGTGGGCGCAAGTTGTCAACTTTGCAGCGGCTCCGCATCCCGGGCCCCTGCCGCAGCCGGCCTTGACAGCCGCGAAACTATTGCGCTATGGTCCCGCCCAGTCGAAGTCGCGATGCGGATCGGCAACACGCCCTTGCAGGTGGTCAAAGGAGATCGATCCATGAGGAAGCTCGGGTTCGTCGCGGCGCTTGCAGCCCTGCTGTTCTCCCTCCATTCCCCGGCGGCGGCCCAGGTCAAGGGCCTCTACTGGACGACCAGCGGCATGTTCGGCCCGTTCCCCATCACCGATTTGATCCCGAGCGTGCCGAAGGAGAAGGCGCGCAACATCACGATCCCGGTGAGCATGTGGGTCATCGACCATCCCAAGGGGCTGGTGGTGTTCGACACCGGTAACAACGTGGGGATCTCGGATGGGGCCTGCAAGAACTATTGGGTCCCGGGCAACTGCGATGGGCTCCGGCCGAGCCAGAAGCGCGACGACGTCATCGATCGTCAGCTCCAGAAGCTCGGCTACTCGACCGACAAGGTGAAGGTGGTCATCACGTCGCACTCGCACCTCGACCACATCGGAAACATCAAGATGTTCCCGAAGGCGGTCCACGTCATCCAGAAGAAGGAGCTGTACCAGGCGTGGTGGCCGGAGAAGTTCCAGCGGGGCGGCGGCGTGTTCGTGATGGGCGACTTCGACGGGCCCGCGCGTGACTTCAACTACCTGGAGCTCGACGGGGACTACGACCTCTTCGGCGACGGGTCGGTCATGATCCTCAGCACTCCGGGCCACACCCTCGGCCACCAGTCGGTGAAGGCGAAGCTCGCGAGCGGCAAGACGATCATCATGTCGCAGGACGCCATCTGGATGCAGGAGAACCTGGATGGCTACCCGGCCGGCCTGAACTACAGCGTCAAGGACTACAACAACTCGGTGAACCGGCTGAAGATGATCCGCGACCTCGAGAACGGCGAGATCTTCTTCGCCCACGACCAGGACCAGTACAAGGCGAAGGGCGGCCGGTGGTATAAGTAACGGCCTCGCGCAGTCCGATGAGCGAAGGCCCCCCGCGGTGGGGGGCCTTCGTGTTTCCGTCATGAGTTCGACGTCCGCGGTCATCGCCCTCGAGTCGGTCGGCAAGCGTTACGGCTCCCGGACCGTCATTCACGACCTCTCCTTCACCGTCGAGAAGGGGGAGATCGTCGGATTCCTCGGCCCCAACGGCGCCGGCAAGACCAC
>DATFUK010000691.1:0-6613 GCA_035260865.1 Candidatus Methylomirabilota bacterium
CCGCCTCTAGCCGCGCGTGAGCGACTTGTAGCGGATGCGATGCGGCGTGTCGGCCGCCGAGCCCAGCCGCTTGTGCCGGTCGGCCTCGTAGTCTTCGTAGTTGCCCTCGAACCAGACCACCCCGCTGTCCCCCTCGAAGGCGAGCATGTGCGTGGCGACCCGGTTGAGGAACCAGCGGTCGTGGCTGATCACCACCGCGCAGCCCGCGAAGGACAGCAGCGCGTCCTCGAGGGCGCGGAGGGTGTCCACGTCGAGGTCGTTGGTCGGCTCGTCGAGCAGCAGCAGGTTGCCGCCGCTCTTGAGCAGGGTGGCCAGGTGCACCCGATTGCGCTCGCCCCCCGACAGGTCGCCCACCTTCTTCTGCTGGTCGGCGCCCTTGAAGTTGAAGGAGGCCACGTAGGCGCGCGAGGCCATCTGGCGCGTGCCGAGCTGGAGCTGCTCGGCGCCCCCCGAGATCTCCTGCCAGACGTTCTTGGACGGGTCGAGGGCGTCGCGGCTCTGGTCCACGTAGGCGAGGCGGACGGTCTCGCCGACCTGGAGCGTGCCGCGGTCGGGCTTCTCCTGGCCGGTGATCATGCGGAAGAGCGTGGTCTTGCCCGCGCCGTTGGGGCCGATGATGCCCACGATGCCGCCGCGCGGGAGGCTGAACGAGAGGTCCTCGATCAGCAGCCGGTCGCCGTAGCCCTTGACGAGGTGCTCCACCTGCACCACCACGTCGCCCAGACGCGGGCCCGCCGGGATGATGATCTCGGCCTGACCCTCGCGGTCGCTGCCGCCCTCCGCGAGCAGCTGCTCGTAGGCCTGCAGGCGCGACTTCGACTTGGCCTGACGCGCCCGCGGCGACATGCGCACCCACTCGAGCTCGCGCTCGAGCGTGCGCTGACGCGCGGTCTCCTGCTTCTCCTCGACGGCCAGCCGCTGCTTCTTCTGGTCGAGCCAGGACGTGTAGTTGCCCTCCCACGGGATGCCCGCGCCGCGATCGAGCTCGAGGATCCAGCCCGCCACGTTGTCGAGGAAGTAGCGGTCGTGGGTGATCGCCACCACCGTCCCCGGATACTCCTTGAGGAACTGCTCGAGCCAGGCCACCGACTCCGCGTCGAGGTGGTTGGTGGGCTCGTCCAGCAGCAGGAGATCGGGCTTCTGGAGGAGCAGCCGGCAGAGGGCCACGCGCCGCACCTCGCCGCCCGAGAGCGTGCCCACGTCCGCGTCACCCGGCGGGCAGCGGAGGGCGTCCATCGCGATCTCGACCGTCCGGTCCAGGTCCCAGCCGTTGGCGGCCTCGATGGCGTCCTGCACCCGGGCCTGGTCTGCCAGAAGTTTTTCCATACCCTCGTCGTCGAGGGGCTCGCCGAGCTTGGCGTTGATCTCGTCGAACCGGGTGAGCAGTCCGCGAACCTGGGCCACGCCCTCCTCCACGTTGCCCCGCACATCTTTCGCGGGGTCGAGACGCGGCTCCTGGGGGAGATGGCCGACCCGCACGCCGTCGGCCGGCCACGCCTCCCCGAGGAAGTCTCGGTCGACGCCGGCCATGATGCGGAGCAACGTGCTCTTGCCCGCTCCGTTGCCGCCGATCACGCCGATCTTGGCCCCCGGGTAGAACGACAGCCAGATGCCCTTCAGGATCTCCCGCTTGGGCGGGACGATCTTCTTGAGGTCCTTCATCACGAAGATGTATTGGTGCGCCATAGACCCCGGATCATACCAGCGAAGTGGCGTTTAGGATTGACAAAAGCGGCACCGAACACCTATAAGATACGCACCGTGAATGCGGCCGTGGGCGCCGATATTCTGTCCGTGCGGAACGTCTCGATGCGCTTCGGGGGTATCATCGCCCTCGACGACGTCTCCTTCGGCATGACGGCGGGCCACATCGTCGGGCTGATCGGGCCGAACGGGGCGGGCAAGACCACGCTCTTCAACTGCGTGAGCCGGCTCTACACGCCGAACAGCGGCGACCTGGTCTTCGAGGGCCGCTCGATCATCCGCGACACTCCGTACCACGTGGCCGCGCTCGGCATCGGACGCACCTTTCAGAACCTCGCGCTGTTCCCGAGCATGACCGTGCTGCAGAACGTGATGGTGGGCGTGCACGCGCGCACCGGCAGCGATTTCCTGAGCAATGCCCTCCGCCTGCCGTGGGTCGGTCGCGAGGAGCGGATGATGCGGGAGGCCGCGATGGAGGTCATCGCCTTCCTCGGGCTCGAGCGCGTGGCCGCGCATCCCGCCGCGGGCCTGCCCTTCGGCACGCTCAAGCGCGTCGAGCTGGCGCGCGCGCTCGCGGGCAACCCGAAGCTCCTGCTCGTGGACGAGCCGGCGGGCGGCCTCAACCACGAGGAGGTCGCGACGCTCGGCGCCATTCTCCGGGCCATCCGCGACCGCCGGGGCGTGACCGTGCTCCTCGTGGAGCACCACATGAGCCTCGTCATGCAGGTGTCCGATCGAGTCGTCGTGCTCGACTTCGGCCGCAAGATCGCGGAGGGGCCGCCCGCGGTGGTGCAGCGCGATCCCGAAGTGATCCGGGCCTACCTCGGGAGCGCGGCCTGATGCCGGCGCTGCTGGAGACGCAGGACCTCGAAGCGCAGTACGGCTGGACCAAGGTTCTGCACGGCCTCTCCTTCGCGGTGGAGACCGGCGGGATCACCACGATCCTCGGTGCCAACGGGGCGGGCAAGACGACCACGCTCCGGGCCGTCTGCCGGATGGTCAAGACCAGCGGCCAGGTGCGCTTCGACGGCCAGCGCATCGACGCCAAGACCACCGAGGACATCGTGCGGCTCGGCATCGCGCACACCCCGGAGGGCCGGGGCACCTTCGTGGATCTCTCGGTGGAGGAGAACCTGCGGCTCGGCGCCTACGCGCGCCGGGACCGGACCGGCCTCGCGGAGGACTACGACAAGATCTACGGATACTTCCCGGTGCTGGCGGAGCGGCGCCGCCAGCAGGCGGGCACGCTGTCGGGCGGCGAGCAGCAGATGCTCGCGGTGGCACGGGCGCTCATGTCCCGGCCGCGCCTCCTGCTGCTGGACGAGCCGTCGCTGGGGCTGGCCCCGCTCGTGGTCCGGGAGATCTTCCGCATCGTGCGGACCATCAACCAGCACGAGCGGGTGAGCGTGCTGCTGGTCGAGCAGAACGCGGCGATGGCCCTCGAGCTCGCCCACCACGCCTACCTGCTCGAGACGGGACGGGTGGTGATGTCCGGCCCGGCCGCCGAGCTCAAGAAGGACGACGCCATCCGCCGCTCCTACCTCGGCTACTGAGGAGACCAGACACGACCATGAACCAGCCAGCGCCATTCACAAGAGGGTCACGCGGAAACCGACCAGCGCATGACACGCTGCGGTGGGGGGGCTTGGGGGAGGAGCGGCGCCCGCTCCCCCCCAATTAGAATGGACATATTGGTCCAGCAGGTTGTCTCCGGGCTCGCGACGGGCGGGATCTATGCGAGCCTCGCCCTGGCCCTGGTCATGATCTATCAGGCCACCGACGTGGTGAACTTCGCGCAGGGGGAGATGGCGATGTTCAGCACCTACCTCGCCTGGTCCCTGCTGCAGGCGGGCCTGCCCTACTGGGTCACGTTCCTCGCGACGGTGGCCATCGCCTTCGTGGGCGGGCTGCTCGTCGAGCGCATCGTGATCCGACCCGTCGAGGGCCAGCCGATCCTCACCATCGTGATCGTCACCCTGGGCCTGCTCGTGATCTTCAACAGCGTGGCCGGGTGGATCTACTCCTACATCCAGAAACCATTCCCGAGCCCCTTCCCGTCCAAGCCCATCAGAATCGGCAACATCGTCTTCGGGGCCCACGACCTGGGCGCCATCGGCATCACCCTCGTCGTGCTGACCCTGCTGTTCCTCTTCTTCCAGTACACGACGCTCGGGCTGGCCATGCGGGCCGCCGCCCAGAACCCCGTCTCCAGCCGGCTCTGCGGGATCCGGGTGAGCTGGATGCTCGGCCTCGGCTGGGGCCTCGCGTCCGCCTTCGGGGCCATCGCGGGCATGATGGTGGCCCCGGTCGTCTTCCTCGATCCGAACATGATGGGCGGCATCCAGCTCTACGCCTTCGCGGCGGCCACGGTGGGGGGCTTCACGAGCCCGATGGGCGCGGTGGCGGGCGGCTTCCTGGTGGGGGTGACCGAGAACCTGGTCGGGACCTACGTGTCGTTCATCGGCACCGAGCTCAAGCTCACGGTGGCGCTCGCCATGATCATCATCGTGCTGCTGGTGAGGCCCACCGGCCTCTTCGGCCGCACCACGGTCCGCCGGGTCTAGCGGTGGCGTCGGGCACCGGCGGAGCGACCGGGACGGCCGAACGCGCGAGCGACGCGGCGGGCGCGTCGCGGGGGGCCCTCGCGGGCCGGCCGATGGGCCTGGCCGCGGTCGTGGTGGTCCTGCTGGTCGCGGTCTCGCTCCCCTTCGCGATGAGCAACTTCCGCCTCTTCCAGTTCACCCAGGTCCTGACCTACGCGATCGCCCTGCTCGGCCTCAACATGCTGACCGGCTACAACGGCCAGTTCTCGCTCGGCCATGGCGCCTTCTACGGCATCGGGGCCTACACCACCGCGGTCATGATCGACCGGTGGGACATCGGGTACGGCTGGACGATTCCCGTGGCCGGGATCGTCTGCCTGGTCGTCGGCTTCCTCTTCGGGCGGCCCGCCCTGCGGCTGGAAGGCCTCTATCTGGCCCTCGCGACCTTCTCGCTGGCCCTCGCGGTGCCGCAGATCCTCAAGTACTTCGAGCACTGGACGGGGGGCTCGCAGGGCATCGTGCTGAGCAAGCCCAAGGCCCCGTTCGGGCTGCGGCTGTCCGAGGACCAGTGGCTCTACTACCTGACCCTCGCGGTCACCATCGTCCTCTTCGTGGTCGCCTGGAACCTGCTGCGGGGCCGCGTGGGTCGCGCCATCGTGGCCATCCGCGACAACCACATCGCGGCCGAGGCCATGGGCATCAACAGCGCCCTCTACAAGTCGGTCGTCTTCGGGGTGAGCGCGGCCTACACCGGGATCGCGGGGGCGCTCTCCGCGATCGCCATCGCCTTCGTGGCGCCCGACTCCTTCAACGTGTTCCTGTCCATCACCCTGCTGACCGGGATCGTGATCGGCGGGTTCGCCACGATCTCGGGGGCGATCTACGGGGCCCTGTTCGTGCAGTTCGTGCCCAACTGGGCCCAGGACATCTCCAAGGCGGCCCCCTGGGCCATCTTCGGGGTCTTCCTCATCGTGTTCATGTACGTGATGCCCCGCGGCATCGCCGGATTCCTGCACCTGGTGTGGATCCGGCTGACCGCGCCGGCAGTTTCAAGAGAGCAGGGCCGGTGATGTCCATCCTCAACCTGAACGGGAGGCAACTATGAGTCTATTCACGCGGTTCATTGCGCTGCTGCTGGTGGGCGGCCTGGCCACGCTGGCCGGCGCCGGCGCGGCGGCGGCCCAGACGGTGGTCGGCGTCACCGCCACCGAGATCAAGGTCGGCAACACCAACCCCTACAGCGGGCCCGCCTCCGCCTACGGGACCATCGGCAAGGTCATCGGCGCCTACTTCAAGAAGGTCAACGACGAGGGCGGGGTCAACGGGCGCAAGATCAACTACATCACCCTCGACGACCAGTACAGCCCGCCCAAGACGGTCGAGATGGTCCGCCGCCTCGTGGAGCAGGACCAGGTGGCCGTGCTCTTCCAGACCCTGGGCACACCGCCCAACAGCGCCATCCACAAGTACGTGAACCAGCAGAAGGTGCCGCACCTCTTCGTGGCCACCGGCGCCACGAAGTGGAACGACCCGAAGAACTTCCCGTGGACGATGGGCTATCAGCCCAACTACCAGACCGAGGGCCGGATCTACGCGGCGTACGTGCTGAAGAACGTGCCCGACGCCAAGGTCGGCATCCTCTATCAGAACGACGACTACGGGAAGGACTACCTGAAGGGCTTCGAGGACGGGCTCGGGGACGCGGCCAAGAAGCTGATCGTGATGCGGCAGAGCTACGAGGTGACCGACCCCACGATCGACTCCCAGATCGTGAACCTGAAGAACAGCGGAGCCAACGTCTTCTTCAACATCACGATCCCGAAGTTCGCGGTGCAGGCGATCAAGAAGGCCAACGACATCGGCTGGAAGCCGCTGCACTTCCTGAACAACGTATCGAGCTCGCTCGGCACCGTGCTGAAGCCGGCCGGCCTCGAGGCCTCCCGGGGCCTGATCACCGCGCTCTACATGAAGGAGATCACCGACCCCCAGTGGAAGAACGACAAGGGCTTCACCGACTGGGTCGCCTTCATGAAGAAGTACTATCCGGAAGGGGCGATGGACGACCAGTCCAACGCCTTCGGCTATAACGTGGCGATGCTGATGACCCAGGTCCTCAAGCAGTGCGGCAACGACCTCTCCCGCGAGAACATCATGAAGCAGGCGGCGAACGTGAAGGACTTCGAGCTGCCGCTCCTGCTGCCCGGCATCAAGGTCAACACGAGCCCCACCGACCACGCCCCCATCGAGCAGGAGCAGCTCGCCAAGTTCGACGGCGAGAAGTGGGCGCTGTTCGGCGAGGTGCTCGAGGCCTTCCGGAAGTAAGCAGCCGGCGGGACACGCAAGACAAGACCGGCGGGGTCACCCCC
>DATFUK010000692.1:0-12063 GCA_035260865.1 Candidatus Methylomirabilota bacterium
GACCGAGCCGGTTGATTGGGCGCGAGGGCGTTGCTCCACCAGGAGGAACTCACCGCCGGTGAAGTCTTGCCCCGCTCGGCTCAGGAGACAGGTCATCTGGAGGGGGAAGGCGACGTCGCCGTAGAGGTCCTGGTGGAGGCAGTTGTAGCCGCCGGCCTCGTAGCGCAGCAGGAGCGGGGTGGGCTTGGTCTGGCCGTGCGCGGCGCAGACCGCCAGGAACTCGTCGAGCTCCGGCGGGTAGCGGTGATCGCGGCCGAGCGTCTTCCCCCAGGCCGTCGCGATCGGGGCGAGGTGCGGGTAAGCGTGGCGGCGCAGCTCGCGCACGACGGGCGGCAGTGGGTTGGCGAAGTACTTGTACTCCCCTTCCCCGAAGCGGAAGCGGGCCATGTCCACCCGGCTGCGGAACCGGCGCTCGTCGGGATACAGCCCGATCAGCTCGGCGCACTCCGCGGCGGTGAGCAGCGGGGGCGTGGTGGCCCAGCCCCGCTCGTCGAGAGCGTGGGCCACCTCCGCCCAGTCGACCCGCTCGAGCCGGGCCGCAACGGAGACCGCCGGCTTCAGGCCGCGGGGCGGCATACTTTGCAGGGCCGGTAGCCCACCGAGCGCGCGTCGTCCACCGAGGCGAACACCACGCGGCTGTCCGGGCGCATGTGGCGGCCGTGGATGCAGCCTACGCGGCACACGATGCGCGTGCTCGTGCAACCCTCCAGCACGGGCGTGGTGCGCTCGAGCGCGGCCAGCCCGTCCTTCACCGCCGCGCCGAAGATGTAGCCGCCGAGGCCCCCGTCGCTCCGCCACACCCGGTGGCAGGGCAGGATGAGCGGCACCGGGTTGCGGCCGAGCGCGGTCCCCACCGCGCGCACCGCGCGGGGGTTCCCGATACGCTCGGCGATCCACGCGTACGGGCGCGCCTCGCCGAACGGGATGAGGCGGGAGGCCTCGAGAACTTGCCGCTGAAAATCCCCCACTTCGCCGAGGTCGACCGGCACCCTGAAGAAGGCGCGCTGGCCCCGCAGGTACTCGTGGATCTCCTCCCGCGCCTGCTCCACCAGCTTTCGCACGGCCGCGGTGGCCGGCTTCCCGGCCTGGCCGGTGCGCACGAGCGAGATCCCTCGCGGGGTCGCCTCGATGCCCAGCTTGCCCTCGAGCCGCGTCAGCGCGGTCTCGGACTCCCGGGCCGCCGCCGCGAGCCGGCGCCCCATGTCGGCGGGCGACGTCTCCGGGCGGAAGTAATCCGCCAGCATCCGATCGAGCTGGTCCTGCGCTCGCATCTTACCGTCATTCATGGCCTGCTCCTCGCTTGCCGAGCTCGTCCCGCAGCAGGGCCTTGCCCCGCGTGAGCTGGCTCTTCACGGTATTGATCGTGATCCCCCGGATCCGCGCCAGCTCCCCATACGACAGGCCGTCCACGTAGCGCAGGGCCAGGAGCACCCGCGCCTCGCGCGGCACACGCTCGAGCGCCCGGTGCAGGTCGAGATACGCGTCGGGCGGCCGGTGGTTGGTCGACGAGAGCGGCCCGGCCGCCGAGCGCTCGTCGTGCGCCGTGCGGGTGGCGCGGCGGCGCAGCTCGTCCACGCAGACATTCGTGAGGATGCGGTAGAGCCACGTGGAGACGGCCCAGCGCGGGTTGTAGCCGCCCGCCCCCGCGTAGCACTGGAGGAAGGCGCGCTGGACCGCGTCCTCGGCGTCGGCCCGGGATCCGAGCAGCCGCCCGGCCACTGCGAGGAGCTTGCCGCTGTAGCGCTGAGCCAGGTCGCTGAACGCGCCCTGGTCTCCCTTGGCCACCCGCTCCATCAACCCCCGCTCGGCGTCCATCTCATCTCCTCACAGGAGTTGTACGGGGGGAAGCGGCAAACGGGTGGAATGCGTGCCGGGGGGCTCCTGCGGACTACCGTTTGAATCTTCAGGCTCTATCAAATGCGGGGGCCCAGAAATGGCCCCCGCACTCCCCCAAATGCCAATGACCGTTTGCGTTTGGGGGGTTGCCTTGCCTTCCCTAGATCTTCTCGCCGAGCTTGTTCCAGTCGTCCAGGAACTTCTTGAGGCCGATGTCGGTGAGCGGGTGCTTCATGAGCATCTCGAGCACGTTGAAGGGCATGGTGGCCACGTGGGCCCCCGCCTTGGCCGCGTCGATGACGTGGATCGGGTTGCGGATCGAGGCCGCCAGCACCTGGGTCTTGTAGCCGTAGTTCCGGTAGATCTCGCAGATGTCCCGGACCAGGTCCATGCCCACGTGGCCGATGTCGTCGAGGCGGCCCAGGAACGGGCTGATGTAGACCGCGCCCGCCTTGGCCGAAAGCAATGCCTGCGTGGCCGAGAAGCAGAGCGTCTGGTTGACGCGGATGCCCTCGCCGGTCAGGTACTTCACCGCCTTGAGCCCGTCCTTGGTGAGCGGGCACTTGACCACCACGTTGGGCGCCACCTGGACCAGCTCCTTGCCCTCCTTCACCATGCCGTCGAAGTCGGTGGCGACCACTTCCAGGCTCACGTCGCCCGGGACCACCCGGCAGATCTCCTCGACCAGCGGGCGGAACGGGCGCTTCTCCTTGGCGATCAGCGAGGGATTGGTGGTACAGCCGTCCACCAGGCCCATCGCCACGCCCTCCTTCAGCTCGGCCACGTTCGCGCTATCCAGAAAGATCTTCATGCAGTCCTCCCCGTCAGGCGCGCTCGACGCGGACCTTCGTCCCGGAGCGCACCGACTTGAACACGGTGGGATCACCCAGCACACGACCGAACACGTTGACCGCGCTCGCCGGCCGGATCTCGTCGCCCCGGCTGGACGGTGTCGGTCCGAAGAAGATGCAGAACGCGGAGCCCGGGGGCCAGTAGGCCAGATCGCCCAGATCCACCACCTCGCGGGGGTCTTCCGCCTTGGCCTTCACCGGGATGCTGAAGTAGATCTCGTCACCCCAGGTCTCGCCGGGGATGTCCAGCGGAAGCGCGTCCCACACCGCCGAGGCCGTCTTCGAGCCGTTCAGCGTCGCGTCGGCCGTGACGCGGCCCGCGGTGATCCGGATCGTTCGCTCTGCCATGGTTGGATTCGTCCGCCCGCTCCGAAGTGTAGCCCCGGGTCCCGGTCGGCGGCAAGGCGGAGGCCGCTCAGCCCTTGATGGCGGCCGCGACGATCGCCTTGGCCCATTCGGGCGTGCCGCTCAGGTCGCGCGGGCCGACGATCGCCCCCCGCCGGAGATGCAGCACCAGCCTCGGCTCGGGCGCCACGCCGGCGTGGGGATCGGCTTCCCGGCTGTTGTCGTAGACCCAAAGCTCGATCAGCCTCGGGAGCAGCCGGATCAGGTTGAGGCGGCTCGCGTCGTACCGTTCACGGATTCTCGGCTCGGGGATGTCGTGCCCCCCCTTCGCGACCCGGGCCCGCACGCGCGCGACGTGCAGCGCCGGGCTGGTCAGCCCGACATACCAGACGCGAACCTCGATGCCCTGCGCGGCGGCCCGCTCGAGCAGGCCCGTGATCGTGCGTCCGCCCAGGGTGGTCTCGAACGCGAAGTCGAGCCGCTCGGCGATCGCCCGCTCGAGCAGGCGCCGGCCCTCGTGCCAGGCCGCGCCGTTGGCCTGCGTCTGGCTGATACCGGGATTGGCGGCGAGGATGCGGCGCGCGGCCTCGTCCGGGTTGAAGTACTCGACCCGTCGCCGCCGGAGCATGGCCCCGGCGATGCTGCTCTTGCCGGCGCCGTTGGTCCCCGCGAGCACGTAGACGCGGGGCGCGCGCCCATCAGGCACGCCGGCGCGCGCCCTCCACCGCCGCCTGCCCGAGCTGCGTCGGCGTCGCCTCGAAGGCGGTCTTCATCCCGGCGCGGCTCTTCGGCGTCTGCATGCGGGCGAGCAGCCGGTCGAACTCGCGGCTGAGCGTGTCCAGCGCGGGCTCACGCGCGGCCATGAGCGCGGCGAACTCCTCCGCGGACACGAGCACCGCCTTGACCGCGTCGTGCTTGGTGATCACCACGACCCCGTCCGAGAGGACCGTCTCGAGGACCCGTCCGAACTGGTTCTTCGCGTCGCTGGCCGAGAACGCCCGGGGCTCGACCTGCTCGCCCCGCCGGTTGCGAAAAGCGGGCACGCGCTCCCCCGCCGCCTCCCGGTGTGTCGCGCGCGGCTCCTCGACCTGCTTGAGACGGGCTCCCTTGCTGACCGCGGTCCGGCGTCTGGCCATGGGCTCCTCCCTCGTTATCGCCATTTTAGCCAAAATGGCCGAACTGGGCAATCCCTGGGGTCAGATGCCGAGCCGCCGGCGGTAGGCGGCCAGCCGCGACTCGAGCCCCGCGCGGTCGGGAACGCCGGCGACGCCCTCCGCCTCCACCGAGGCCGCCGCGCAGCACGCGGCGACCGCGGCGGCGTCCCAGGCGTTGCCGTCCCGGTTGTAGGCGACGAGCAGCGCGGCCGCGAAGACGTCGCCCGCGCCGGTGGCGTCCTTCTCCACCGCCACGTCCGGCTCGACGCCGTAGCGCTCGCCGTTGACGAAGAGGACGGCCCCGTCGGCTCCGCGGGTGACCGCGCCGACCGGGACCTGCTGGAACCACTCGAGCGCGTCCTTCTCGAACGGCTCCACGTCCTCGTGGCTGACCACCAGGGCCTGCACGCGCGGCAGGACCAGGTCCGCGTCCTCCCACGGCTGGGGCGCGAGCACGCCACCCTTGCCCCGCTGGCGCATCCAGCCCTGCGGCAGGGCCACCAGCGAGGTCTCGGGGAACGCGACCGCCAAGCTCGGATCCACCTCCCCGGTGACCGGCGCGAGCGCGCCGAGCGTCGCGTCCCGCCAGGCCTCGGGCAGCGCCTCCGCCTCCAGGTCGGCGGCGCGGGCGAGGACGGCGAGCTCGCGCGACCGCCCGCCCAGGCCCACCCGGGGCTGGCCGATGCGGAACGTGGTCGTCTGCTTCGCGGGAACGCTCACCACCTCGATGTCGTCGGGGATCGCGTCGCGCGGAAAGTCCGGCCCGTACGAGGTGAGCAGGCCCACGCGGAGACCCAGCCGGCGGGCGGTCATCGCGGTGTAGTAGGCGGCCCCGCCGGGCCGGGTCCCCCGCGGCGTCTGGTCCAGCGTGACATGCCCGATCGCGACGAAGTCCACCGCGGTCAGATCGCCATCTGCTTGGCGATGATCTCCTTCATGATCTCGGAGGTCCCGCCGCCGATGGTCATGAGGCGGATGTCCCGGAAGAAGCGCTCGATGGGGTACTCGCGCATGTAGCCGTAGCCGCCGTGAAGCTGCACGCAGTCGTAGGCGACCTTCTGGGCCATCTCGGCGGTGAAGAGCTTCACCATCGAGATCTCCTTCACCGCCTCCTCCCGGTCCCGGTACTTCAGGCACGCCGCGTAGGTGAGCCAGCGGCCGGCCTCGATCAGGGTGGCGAGATCGGCGAGCTTGTGCCGCACCACCTGCTTCCTCGAGAGCGGCTCGTCGAAGGCGTGGCGCTGCTGGACGTAGGCGATCGTGTCCTCGAGCGCCCGCTCGCAGCCGGCCACCGCGTGGAGCCCGGCCACCAGGCGCTCCCGCTGGAACACGCGCATGACCTCGTAGAAGCCCTGGCCCTCGGCGCCCAGGAGGTTCTCCACCGGCACCCGCATGCCCTCGAAGGCGAGCTCGGCGGTGTCGGAGGCGCGGTTGCCCATCTTGTCGAGCTTGCGGCTCACCGTGAAGCCGGGCGTGTTGCGCTCCACCAGGAACATCGAGATCCCGCGATGGCGCCGGTCCCCGGCCCCCTGATCGATCCGGGCGGCCACGAAGTAGATGTCGGCGAGCACCCCGTTGGTGATGAACATCTTGGAGCCGTCGAGCACGTAGTGATCGCGATCGCGCACCGCCCGGGTCCGGATCGCGGCCACGTCGGAGCCGCCGCCCGGCTCGGTCACCGCGATCGCGGTGAGGGCTTCCCCGCGGCAGATCGCGGGCAGGTACTTCTCCTTGAGGGCCTCGCTGCCCGTCCAGTAGAGATGCGGCGAGGCCATGTCGGTGTGCACGCCCACCGCCATCGCGAGCGAGGCGCAGCGGGCCCGCGCCATCTCCTCGCACAGCACCGCGGTGGTGAGCACGTCGGCCCCCCCGCCGCCGTACTTCTCGTCGTACTCCACGCCGAGGAAGCCGAGCGCGCCCATCCGCGGCCAGATGGACTTGGGGATCTCGCCGGCCTGCTCCCACGCCTCGACGTGCGGCTCCACTTCCTTCTGCACGAAGGCCCGCACCGCCTGCCGGAACATCTCGTGGTGCTCGTCGAAGATCTTCATGCGGCAGCTCGCGCGAGTTCGAGCGCCGGCTTTGCCGGCGCAATCCTACTGTTCCTGGGGGAGGGCCTGGGAGGGGGCCGCCGAGGCCCTCTCCCACTCAACATCTCGTGGTGCTCGTCGAAGATCTTCATGTCGGCCCCGTCATGCCCACTTTGCCTTGACCGCCTCGCGGTCGATCGTCCCCTCCGCGGTCCGCGGCAGGGCGTCGCAGAACGCCACCACGTGCGGCCGCTTGAAGCGCGCGATCTTGCCCCCCACGAAGTCGGTCACCTGCTGGGCAGTGTGCGCCCCCGCCGCGGCCACTTCCACCACCGCCTTGACCGCCTCACCCCACTTGGCGTCGGGGATCCCGTAGACGCAGACGCCGGTGACCCCGGCCATCTGCATGATCACCGCCTCGACCTCCGCCGGGTACACGTTCTCCCCGCCCGGCTTGATCAGCTCCTTCTCCGGCTTGCGCTTGACGTAGTGGAGGTAGCCCTCGGCGTCGAAGCGCCCCACGTCCCCGGTATGATGCCAGCCGCTGCGGAAGGTGTAGGCGGTGACGTCGGGCTGCCCGAAATAGCCCTGGAAGACCAGCGGGCCGCGCACCACGATCTCCCCGGGCGTGCCCTCCGGTACCTCGCGATCGTAGTCGTCCACCAGCCGGACCCGGGCGCTGGGCACCGGCCGTCCGGAGGCGCCCGGCCGGTCGGCCACGCGCTGGACCGTCACGAAGCCGCTCGTCTCGGACTGGCCGAAGCCGGTCCAGAACTGGGCGCGGGTCTTCTCGTGCAGGCGCCGGATGGTCGGGGGCGTGTCGAGGCCGGAGACGTGGGTCAGGCTCGCGAGCGTGCTCCCCGCCTTCTCGGCCGCGTCGAGCAGAGTCGACAGCACCGGGGGAAAGTCGGACAGGTGGGTGACCTGGTGTCGGTCGATGAGCGCCACCGCCTCCGCCGGCTCGAAGCGCGACACGATCACGTTGGCGCCGCCCGCGTGCATGTGGGCCATCGCCATGCCGAGCGCGCTCACGTGGAAGAGCGGCAGGGCCGCCAGGTAGCGGTCCCGTGCGGTGAAGCCGAGGGAGCCGATCGTGGTGAGGTTGGCCGCGATCACGTTGGCGTGGGTGAGGACGGCCCCGCGGGGTATCACGTCCACCGCGGCGGTCGAGATCACTGCGAACGGCGCGTCCGCGGGCACCTCCGCGGGGACCGGCGCGGCGCCCGGGCGGTAGAGGGTCGCGAGCGCCGCGAAGCCCGCTCCCGCGCCCTCGCCGAGCTGATAGCGATGGGCCACCCCGGCGCCGGCCAGCCAGTCGCCCACCAGGGTCTGCGTGGAGGCGTCCACCACCATCATGGCGGGCCGGGCCCGTTCCACCACCCGCTCGACCTCCTGGGCGGTGAGCCGCCAGTTGATCGGATAGGCGATGAGGCCCTGGCGCGCGCAGGCCCCGTAGAGCTCGAGGTACGCCGCGTCGTTCTGGGCGAGGATGCAGACCCGGTCGCCCGCCGCGAGCCCGAGGCCGACGAGCCCGGCGGCCAGCTCGTCCACGCGCTGCGCGAGGGCCCGGAACGACAGGACGCGCTCGCCCTGGATGACCGCGGGCGCGTCGCCGTACACCGCGGCGCCCCGCGCGATCATGTCGTGGACCGTGAAGGCGTGAACGCTCAGCTCAGCCACCGCTTTCTCCGCTTGTAGTGCTTCACGTCGCGGTAGGACTTCCGGGCGCCCACCTCGGTGAGCCCGAGGTAGAACTCCTTGATGTCCGCGTTCTCTCGCAGGGCCTCCGCGTTGCCCTCCAGCACGATCCGGCCGTTCTCCATCACGTACCCGTGCTCCGCGATGCCGAGGGCCAGCGTCGCGTTCTGCTCCACCAGCAGCACGGTGAGGCGCTGCTCCCGGTTCAGGCGCTGGATGATCTCGAAGATCTCCTCCACCAGCATCGGGGCCAGGCCCAGCGAGGGCTCGTCGAGCAGCATCACCCGCGGGGAGGACATGAGCGCGCGGCCGATCGCGAGCATCTGCTGCTCGCCGCCCGACAGGTAGCCCGACTGCACGGTCCGCCGCTCCTTGAGCCGCGGGAAGTACTCGTAGACCCGCGCGATGCCGTCGGTCACCTTGCGCCGGTCGCCCTGCACGTGGGCGCCCGCGATCAGGTTCTCCTCGGTGGTCAGATGCTCGAACACCCGGCGACCCTCGAAGACCTGCACGAGGCCGCGCTTGACGATCTCGTGCGGAGGCAGCCGGTCGATGCGGCCGCCGTCGAACTCCACCCCGCCCTTGGTCACCTCGCCGCGCTCCGAGCGCAGCAGACCCGAGATCGCCTTCAGGGTGGTGGTCTTGCCCGCGCCGTTCGCCCCGAGCAGCGTGGTGATGCCGCCTTCGCGGACGTTCAGCGATACGCCCTTGAGGACGAGGATGACGCCGTCGTAGATGACCTCGATGTTATTGAGCGTGAGCATGTCGGCTCTCGGCCAGCCTCCTCATCCCCCTCTCCCCCCGGAGGGGGAGAGGGGGATGAGGAGGAGAGGCCTTTCTACTTGGCGGCCTTGATGTGCTTGGCCAGGACGTCGGTGTAGGCCTTGTCCCACTCGGTGGCCTTCACGAACTTGCCACCCTTGACGGTGAAGATCTGCACCCAGCCGCCGCCCTCGTGATCGGCCGCGGTGATCTCGAGCGGCGGCACGAGCCCGCCGAGCGTGAAGCCCTTGATCTTCTCGAAGCCGAGCTTGACGTCGGCCCCCGTGATGGGGCCGCCCGGCTTGGCCTTCAGCGCGTTGCGGACCGCCTCCGTGTGCACCGCCGCGATCAGCACGCCGCGGTTGTAGAGCACGGAGTTCACCATCTCCTTCGGCGCCTCCTTGCCCTGCTTCTTGTACATGTCGCGGATCTCGTTCAGCACCGGATAGTCGCTGCCGACCCCCGCGAACTGCATCGCGTTGTAGCCCTCGGCCACCGCGAAGCCGCCCGCGGCCTCGATGTCGGCCTCGGAGGCGCCCCACACCATCCCCACGACCTTCTTCAGCGGGTACCCGATCCGCTTCAGCTCCTTGATGGAGACCGAGGGCGCCCGGCCGAACAGGTGGGTCAAGACGAAATCGGCCCGGTAGCGCTGGGCGATGTCGAGCACCTGGGCGCCCATCTCCACGCCCGGGGGCGGAACCGCGAAGGTCTTGAGCTGGAAGCCCTCCATCCCCGCGAGGTCCTCCAGGATCGGCAGCGGCTCGCGCCCGGCCGGGTTGTCGTAGAAGAGATACGCGATCTTCTTGGCCTTGAGGCTGCCGCCGAGCTGGGTCTTGGCGAACTTGATGCCCACCGCGGCCTGCGACCAGTACGACGCGGCGATCGGGAAGATGTACGGGTACTTGATCCCGTCGGCCGCCGCGGAGGTGCCGAAGCCCGGAGACGTCCCCGGGATCTTGTCCTCGGTCAGCTTCTGGGTCAGGGCCTGGGTGTGGGGCGTGCCGTAGATGCCGATGAGCACCGCGCCTTCCTTCTTGTGCCGCTCGTAGGACTCCATGCCCTGCGGCACCTTGTACTCGTGGTCGATCTCGACCACGCGGAGCTTGTGCCCTTCCACGCCACCCTTGGAGTTCACCAGGGCGATGTAGTCGTGGTATCCGGGGCACAGGTTGACGCCGACCAGCTGGGTCGCCCCGGTGCGGTCGCACTGCAGGCCGAGGACGATCTCCTTCTGGGCCAAGGCGGGCGCCGGGGCGCCCAGCGTCACGCCGGTGACCAGCAACAGCCCGATCACTAGAGAGAGGGCTCGCTTCATTGGGTGCTCTCCTTTCAGTCTTATGCTCAGTATGCGAACGGCCACACCCGGAAATAGCTCCGGATGTTTCGCCACAACCGGTTGAGCCCCTCCGGCTCAACCACCAGGAACACGATGATCAGGGCCCCGAACAGGATCAGCCGCACGTTGGGGATGATGTTCAGCATCGCCTGCGAAGAGAAGATCATGCCCCCGAAGGCCTCCATGAACACCCGGCTCGCGATGGGCAGGAGCGTCACGAAGATCGCCCCGAAGATGGAGCCGAGCACCGACCCCAGCCCGCCGATGATGATCATGGCCAGGTAGTCGATCGACACGTTGATCTGGAACTGCTCGTAGTTGGCGATGCCCAGGTAGTAGGTGTAGAGCACCCCGGTGACGCCCGCGTAGAACGACGAGATGCCGAAGGACAGGAGCTTGTAGCGGAAGATGTCGATGCCGATGATCTCGGCCGCGATGTCCTGGTCGCGGATGGCGATGAAGGCGCGCCCGATCCGGCTCCGCACCAGGTTCATGGTCCCGATCACGGCCAGGACCACGAAGAAGAGCAGGAAGAAGTACATCTCGGTCTGGGTGGCGATGTCGTGGCCGAAGAGGCTCGGCCGGGGCATCTGGATGGAGGCCTGGACGCCGCCGCTGATCCACGTCACGTGGTTGATCGTCCACTCGATGATGAGCTGGCCGGCCAGGGTGGCGATGGCGAGGTAGAGGCCCTTGATGCGGAGCGACGGGATCCCGACCACCGCCCCCACCGCCGCGGCCATCAGCCCGCCCGCGGGCAGCGCCACCCAGAAGGGCATGCCCAGGCGCACCGCCAGGTTGGCCGCGGTGTAGGCACCCACCGACATGAAGGCGCCGTGGCCGATCGAGATCTGTCCGGTGTAGCCGACCAGGATGTTGAGGCCGAGCGCGCCCACCACCGCGATCGAGACCAGGTTGATGAGCGAGAGGTAGTACTCATGGAGTATGAACGGGAGGACCAGGAACATCAGCACCGCGATCGCCGCGACCGCCCAGCGGGCGATCGGCAGCGGGTAGAGGGCCATGTCGGCCTCGTACGTCGTCTTCAGAACCCCCGACTCTCTATGGAACACTCTTACTTCTCCTTTGTATCCGCTCGGCTCGCCTGCGGCTTCACCTCGCCCTGCCTCACACGCGTTCGATGATCGCTTTGCCGAAGATCCCGTACGGCCGGACCATCAGCGCGACGATCATCAGGAGGTAGGGCGCGAAGTCCTTGGTGCCGCCGCCCACGTACGGGTCCACGTAGCCGGCCGCCACGTTCTCGACGATCCCGACCACGAGCCCGCCCACGATGGCGCCGGGAATCGAGTCGAGGCCGCCCAGGATCACCACCGGGAAGACCTTGAAGCCCACCAGGGCCAGGTGGGTGTCCACCCCGAGGAGGCTGCCCCACACGATGCCGCCCAGGGCGGAGACCACGCCCGCCATGGACCAGGCGAGCGCGAAGTAGCGCTCCACGTTGATGCCCATCGCCATGGCTACCTGCTGGTTGTCGGCGACCGCCCGCATCGCGATGCCCTTGCGGCTCTTGAGGAAGAACCACCCGAAGGCGCCCAGGAACAGGATGCTCACCGCGGCCCCCAGGAGCTGGATGGGCGGCACGAACAGTGGGCCCCAGATGAACGGCTCGTCGCTGATGGGCAGGTTCAGGGCCCGGGTCTCGGCCCCCCACAGGATCGGGCCGAGCCCGCGCAGCACCGCGGCGAGCCCGATGGTCGCCATGATCACCGCCACCACCGGCCGGCCGATGAGCGGGCGCAGCACCACCCGCTCGAGGCCGAAGCCGAAGCTGATCATGGCGGCCAGCCCCACCGCGACGGCCAGCCAGAGGGGGGCGCCGTAGGCCCCGAGGGCCACCGCGACCACGAAGCCCGCGATCATCACGAACTCGCCTTGGGCGAAGTTGATGGCGTCGGTGGCCTTGTAGACCAGCACGAAGCCGAGCGCGATCAGCGCGTACATCAGGCCGATCAGGATACCGTTGAACAACAGCAGAACGAGAAAGTTCCAATCGAAATCAAGCATGCGCCGGTTCCCGCGGTGCC
>DATFUK010000693.1:0-2416 GCA_035260865.1 Candidatus Methylomirabilota bacterium
GAACGCGATCGCCACGAGGTTCGCGACCCAGAGCGCCACCCGCCGCGGCCACGACAGGTGCCGGCTCACCACTCCACCCGCCGGTAGACGAAGCGCACGTAGAGGAGCGCGAAGGCTCCGATGATCAGGGTGAGCCCCCACGCGGACGCGGCGCCGAGGCCGATGTTGAACGGGGGCTGGAACGACATCCGGTAGGTGTACCAGGCCGCCACCCAGGTGTCGTTGCCGGGCCCGCCCTGGGTGATGGCGAGGATCTCGTCGAACACCATGAAGGCGAACGTGGTGCGGAGGATCAGGGTCACCGCGATGATCGGGCGGAGCAGGGGCAGGGTGAGGCTCCAGAACGCGGCCCAGCCCGAGGCGCCGTCCACCTCCGCCGCCTCGTAGAGCTCGCGGGGAATACCCTGGAGCGCCGCGTGGTAGAGGAGGATGTTGAACGGGGTGGTGCGCCACACGTAGGCCACGATGACCGCGGCCATCGCGAAGGTGGGGTGCCCCAGCCAGTTCACGTAGCCGTCGATCGCGCCGAGGGCGGCCAGCACCCGGTTGAGGTAGCCGTACTGGGCGTTGAAGATGAACGACCAGAGCAGCCCGTTCACCACCGGCGGCACCGCCCACGGGACCAGGATGAGGACGCGGGTCACCCGGGAGAGCCACACGCGCTCCTCGTTCACGATCAGGGCGATCACGAGGGCGATCACCACCTCGAGGGCGACCGAGACGAGGACGAAGACCAGGGTGTGCCGGAGCGAGAGCCAGAAGAGATCGTCGCGGACGAGACGCGCGAAGTTGGCGAGGCCCGCGAACGGGAACTCGCCGGTGCGGAGCTGGCGCAGGCTCACCTCGTGCAGCGAGAGGTAGCCCGCGTAGACGATCGGGTAGGCCAGCACCAGGGTCAGGCAGACGATCGACGGCGCGTTCATCAGCGCGGCGAGCCGTCCCGCCGACAGCTCGCCGCGCCGGAGCGCGGTTGCCGGGCTCACCGGGAGGATCAGGCGCTCTTGGCCTTTGCGACCGCCGCGACCATGTTGTCGCACGCCTGATCCGCGGTGATCTTGCCCTGCAGGCACGCGGTCAGCTCCACGTTCATGGCGTCGCTCCACCGGGGGTACCACTTCTGGGAGACCGCGGGGACCACGTCGGAGAAGTTGGCCGCGCGCTTCCAGACGTCGAGGATGGTCGGCACGTCGCCCCACTTCGCCCAGCCCTGCTTGAGCAGGTCGCTCTCCATCACCGACTGGTAGCCGCTGCCGAGCATGGCGTCGGTGGCGAGGCGATTGGCCTGGGTGTACTGCCCGTCCTTGGTGCGCCCGCCCAGGTACTGCAGCAGCTTCCAGGCCCACTCCTTGTTCTTGGTCGCGCTCGGGAGGATGTAGAGCATCGTGTACCCGATGGTCTTGCCGTCGCCCGGGTGCCCCACCACGCGGCCCTTGCCCGCGATCGGCGAGTTGGCGGGATCGTTCACGAGGCTCACGTAGTAGTGGTGGAGCGTTCCGAGGTAGACGTGCTGGCCCGCGTTGAACGCCTTCACCGCCGGGATGAAGCGGAGGTTGAGCGAGCTGGGATCCGCCAGCTCCTCCTTGAACGTGTTCTGCCACCACTTGAGCGTCTCGCGCGCGATGGACCCGGCCCCGAGCTGGGGCGCGAGCTGCTTGTCGAAGATCACGCCGCCGCGGTTGTGGGTCATGCTGAACCACGTCGCGGGGAGCTGCTCGAAGCCGGCGCCGGCCACCCAGAGGATCGGATACTTGCTGACCCCGTCCTTCTTGGCCTTGCGGCACTGCTCGAGCAGCTCGGGGTAGCTCTTGAACGGCTTGCCCTTGAACCCGGCCTTGGCGAGCAGCTCGTCGTTGTAGATGAAGACCCAGACCGTGGAGAAGTAGGGGAGACCCCACGTCTTGCCGTCGCGCTGGGCGATCGCCTTCGTGAACGGGGTGAAGTCTCGCACGTACTGGTCCACTCCGGGCAGGCCGTCGATGGGGGTGGCGATGCCCTGGTCGATGTAGCTCGCGAGGTACTGCATGGGCGACTGCGAGACGTCGACCGTATCGCCGGCCGCGTACATGGCGGTGAGCTTCGCCACCTGGGGCTCGACGTTGGGCTCGATGATCTGGTTGACCTTGACCGACCAGTCCTGCTCGAACTGCTGGGCGATCTGATCGTAGATCTTGCCGTACTGCCACACCACGAAGGTGACGCTCGACGGGTTGCCCGCGGGCCGCGCGGCCCAGGGCCCGGCCGGCTGCGCCCCGAGGGCTCCCGGTATCATCGACAGCCCCGCCGCCGCGGCGGACGTGCGCAGGAACTGGCGGCGATCGAGGGGGACGAGCGAGAACGGTGGTCTGGCCATGGCTTCCTCCCGAGCAGGAGGTTCACTCCCGAGCGACGTGGGCGCGTGCAGCATAGGCGAAGCGGG
>DATFUK010000694.1:0-4056 GCA_035260865.1 Candidatus Methylomirabilota bacterium
CATCGAGCTGTTCGAGCACGCCACCGTGCTGCAGAACCTGCTCCTGGGCCGCCACGCCCACGCCACGCGGCGGTTCGCCCAGGAGCTCCTGTTCTTACCCGGAGTGCGCGCTCGTGAGCGCGCTCATCGCGAGGCGGCCGAAAAGGTGATCGACTTCCTCGATCTGCAGGCCTACCGCGACAGCCTCGTGGTCAATCTCCCCTACGGGGTCCGCAAGGTCGTGGAGATGGGCCGGGCCCTCTGCACCGAGCCCGCGCTGCTCCTGCTCGACGAGCCCTCGTCCGGGCTGAGCGTGGAGGAGACCGCGGACATGGCGTTCTGGATCCAGGACATCCGCGCCCTGCTCGGCATCACGGTGCTCATGGTCGAGCACGACATGAGCCTGGTCAGCGCCGTCTCCGACCGCGTCCTCGCCCTCAACTACGGCCGGGTGCTCGCGTGCGGCACGGCCCGAGAAGTCCAGGAGCACCCCGACGTGATCAAGGCGTATCTGGGAGGCTGAGCGGTGGCCGAGGCGCTCCTCGCGGTCAGCAACATGGAGACCTACTACGGCCCGATCATGGCCCTGCGCGGGGTGAGCTTCACCGTTCCCGCGGGCGCCATCGTGACCATCCTGGGGGCCAACGGGGCGGGCAAGACCACCATCCTCAAGACCGTCTCCGGAGTCATGGACCCGCAGAAGGGCAGCGTGACCCTGGAGGGCCGCCCGATCCACGGGCTCGACCCGGACCGGGTCGCGCGTCTCGGCCTCTCCCACGTGCCGGAGGGCCGCGAGGTCTTCCCGTTCCTCTCGGTCCGCGAGAACCTGCGCATGGGCGCCTACGCCCGCCGCGACGCCGACGGGGTCGCGAAGGACCTGGAGATGGTCACCGAGTACTTCCCGGTGCTGGCCGCGCGGGCCGAGCAGCGGGCCGGCTCGCTCTCCGGCGGTGAGCAGCAGATGCTGGCGATCGGGCGGGCGCTCATGGCGCGGCCCAAGGTCATGCTGCTGGACGAGCCGTCGCTCGGCCTCTCCCCCAAGCTGGTCAAGGACATCTTCGACATCATCCGGCGCATCAACCGCGAGCGCGGGGTGACCGTGCTCCTGGTCGAGCAGAACGCCAACCTCGCGCTCCAGACCGCGGACCACGGCTATGTCTTGGAGCTGGGCCGGATCGTGATGGAAGATACCTGCGAGCGGCTGCTCCAGAAGGACGACATCCGGGAGTTCTACCTGGGCCTCAAGGAGCAGAGCGTCCGCGGCACGCGGCGCTGGAAGAGGAAGAAGACATGGCGCTGACGACCCGCCACGCCCCCGCCACCGTAGAAGGCCGCCCGGTCACGGTGCACGGCCAGGACACCCTGCCCCGGCTCTTCCGCCACGTGGTCGGCGAGCGCGGCGACCGGGTGGCCATGCGCGAGAAAGATCTCGGGATCTGGCGCGCCATCTCGTGGCGCGAGTACGGCCGGCAGGCGCGGGGCGTGGGCCTCGGCCTGGTGTCGCTCGGGCTCCAGCCGGGCGACGTGGTCTCGATCATGGCGGACAACTGCCCGGAGTGGCTCTACACCGATCTCGGCGTGATGTCGGCCGCGGCCATCCCCAACGGCATCTACACCACCGACTCGGCCCGCCAGGTCGAGTACATCGTCAACGACAGCGGCACCCGCTTCCTGTTCGTGGAGAACGAGGAGCAGCTCGACAAGGCGCTCGAGGTGCGCACGCGCTGCCCGGAGCTTGTGAAGATCTTCGTGTTCGACATGGAGGGGCTCCACGGCTTCCAGGACGACCAGGTCATGACCTTCGAGGCCCTCCTCGAGCTGGGCGCGGCCTACGACCGCGAGCATCCCGAGGCCTACGATCGGCTCGTCGAGATCCCCCGCCCCGAGGACCTGGCCATCCTGGTCTACACCTCCGGCACCACCGGGCCCCCCAAGGGCGCGATGCTGAGCCACCGCAACATCCTGTTCCAGCTCGAGTACGCCGACTTCATCACTCCGCTGCGCGAGGGCGACCAGCAGCTCTCCTTCCTGCCCCTGTGCCACGTGGCCGAGCGCACGTTCTCGGTCTTCAACCCGCTCTACACCGGCGCCACCGTGAACTTCGCCGAGAGCATCGACACGGTGCCGGAGAACATCCGCGAAGTCGCCCCCGCGCTCTTCTTCGCGGTGCCGCGGATCTGGGAGAAGTTCTACTCCGGGGTGGCCCTGCGCATGCGCGACGCCACCTGGCTCGGCCGGTTCGCCTACGACCGGGCGATCCGCATCGGCCTGCGCCTGGCCGCGTGCCGGATCGAGGGGCGCCGGCCGTCGTGGGCCCAGCGGGCCGCCTTCCGGGTGGCCGACTTCCTCGTGCTCGACAACGTCAAGCGCTCGATCGGGCTGCACCGGGCCCGCGGCGTGGCCACCGGCGCCGCCCCGATCGCCCCCGACCTGATCCGCTGGTACCTGGCGCTCGGGCTCGACATGTACGAGGTCTACGGCCAGACCGAGAACACCGGCCTCGCCACCGCGATGCCGCCCAACCGCATCAAGCTCGGGACGGTGGGGGTGGCGCGTCCGGAGACGGAAGTGCGCCTCTCCCCCGAGGGCGAGATCCTCCTCAAGGGCCCGCACGTGTTCATGGGCTACTACGGCAAGCCGGAGAAGACCGCGGAGACCATCGTGGACGGATGGCTGCACACCGGCGACGTGGGCACCATGGACGCCGACGGCTTCCTGCGCATCACCGACCGCATGAAGGACATCATCATCACCGCGGGCGGCAAGAACGTCACCCCGTCCGAGATCGAGAACCAGCTCAAGTTCTCGCCCTACATCTCCGATGCGGTGGTGATCGGCGACCAGCGCCGGTTCCTCTCCTGCCTCGTCATGATCGACCACGAGACGGTGGCCCAGTTCGCCCAGGAGCGGAATGTCCCCTTCAGCAACTTCGCCTCCCTCTGCCGGGCCCGCGAGGTGCAGGACCTCATCTGGAGCGAGATCGAGCGCGTGAACCGGGAGCTCGCGCGGGTGGAGACCATCAAGGCCTTCCGGCTGATCGAGCAGCTCCTCACCGCCGAGGACGAGGAGCTGACCCCCACCATGAAGCTGAAGCGCACCTTCGTCAACGTGAAGTACAAGGATCTGATCGACGGCATGTACGAAAGGAGCCACGGATGAAGAAGCTACTGGCAGTCAGCGTGCTGGCGGCCGCGGTGGCCGTCGCGGGAGTCGCGACGGCCCAGAAGGAGACCCGCGGGGTCAGCAAGACCGAGATCGTGCTCGGCATGCACACCGACCTCTCCGGCCCCGCCGCCACCTACGGCGTCTCCTCCTCGAACGCGGTGAAGATGAAGTTCGACGAGGTCAACGAGGCGGGCGGCATCCACGGCCGCAAGATCCGGCTCGTCATCGAGGACACCCAGTACCAGGTCCCGCGCGCGGTGCAGGCGGGGGCCAAGCTCATCCAGCGCGATCGCATCTTCGCGATGGTGGCCGGCCTCGGCACCCCGATGAACAACGCGCTCTTCAAGGACCAGTTCGACGCGGGGGTGCCGAACCTCTTCCCGCTCTCGGCCGCGCGCTCGATGTACGAGCCCTTCAACAAGCTGAAGTTCTACGGCGCGGCCAGCTACGTGGACCAGGTGCGGGCCGGCATCAACTACTTCGTGACCCAGAAGGGCAAGAAAACCCTCTGCGCGATGTACCAGGACACCGACTTCGGCAAGGAGGTGCTGGACGGCGTGCAGATGCAGGCCGAAAAGCTCAAGCTGAAGGTGTTGGAGACGGTCACCCACAAGCCGACCGACCAGGACTTCAGCGCCCAGGTCACCAAGCTGAAGGCGGCCAACTGCGACCTGGTGGTGCTCGGCACCATCGTGCGCGACTCGATCGTGCCCTACGCCACCGCGCGCAAGATGGGATGGAGCGACGTGGACTTCCTGGGCTCCGCCGCCTCCTACGATCTCTTCGTGGCCGCGGCTCAGGGCGGAGTGACCGAGGGCTTCTACGCCATGGGCCTCACCGCCATGCCCTACCGCGACACGCTGGGCGCGGATGCCCAGAAGTGGTTCGACCGCTACAAGGACCGCTACAAGG
>DATFUK010000695.1:0-16362 GCA_035260865.1 Candidatus Methylomirabilota bacterium
TGCCCGCCCTGAGCCGCGACCGCTTCGGCCACCGCGGCCCGTGACGGAGCGTGATCGTCGATGATGAGCACTCGCCAGTGTGGTTTCATGCCGAGGCGAGGTAGCAAGCGGGGTGCCAGGGGGGTCGCGAGGGAAACCGCACGGTTGCGGAACACGCCGGGCCGGCGGCTGCTCAGGCAGCGATCAAGTCGCCTATCGCCTGAGCAACCTCCGGCCGAAGCGAAGGCCGGCCAGAAGAACGAGCAGTACAGGCTGACCGAGATCGTGTCCATGCACTTGCCCCGCGCGAGCAGTCCCTGCGCGGTGATGTCCGGCCGCGAGTAGCGGACCCGGTACACGTGCTCGTCGGACTGGTCGTGGCGGTATTCGAGCCGTCCCACCAGGCCTTTCCAGATCTTGTACTGGATCGTCGCGGTGGCGGACCAGTGAACGGCTCACTCTGCTCGTGCCCGTAGTCGAGGTTCAGGGCGAGGGTCAGGTTCTTGAAGCCGGTGTAGGCGAAGACGAAGTCGAGCACGTACCGCATGTGGCTGTTCACGTAGTTCCGGGAGTCCCGCGTCACGTTGTCGTCGAGGCGCCGCGGGTCGATCTGCTCCGGGCCCACGATCCAGTTGAGGTTGGCGGTGAAGTTCTTGAGCGGGGTGAACGCGAACTGCCCGGCGAGCAGACTGCTCACGAGGCAATCAGGCGAAGCCGAGGGGAGTCGAAAAGCCGACGGCCCCGGCCGGGCGCGCGGGCGCCGGACCGGGGCCGTGGATGCGAAGCGCTTAGATGTCGTAGTAGAGGGCGAACTCGTACGGATGCGGGCGCAGCCGGACGGGGTCCACCTCGTTCTTCCGCTTGTAGTCGATCCAGGTCTCGATCAGGTCCGGGGTGAACACGTCCCCCTTCAGCAGGAAGTCGTGATCCTTCTCGAGGTTGTCCAGCACGATGTCGAGCGCGCCCGGGAGCTGCTTGATCTTCTTCTGCTCGGCGGCGGGCAGCTCGTAGAGGTCCTTGTCCACCGGCTTGCCCGGGTCGATCTTGTTGGCGATGCCGTCGAGGCCCGCCATCACGCACGCCGCGAACGAGAGGTACGGGTTGCAGGTCGGATCCGGCGTCCGGAACTCGATCCGCTTGGCCCCCTCCGCCTTCGAGTACATCGGAATCCGGATGGCCGCCGAGCGGTTGCGCTGGCTGTAGACCAGGTTGATCGGCGCCTCGTAGCCCGGCACCAGCCGCTTGTAGCTGTTGGTGGAGGGCGCGATGAACGCGAGCAGCGCGGGGGCGTGCTTCAGGATGCCCCCGATGTAGTAGAGGCACATCTTCGAGATGTCCGCGTAGCCGCCCCGCTCGTAGAACAGGTTCTTGCCGTTCTTCCAGATCGACTGGTGGGTGTGCATGCCGGAGCCGTTGTCCTGGAACAGCGGCTTGGGCATGAACGTGGCGGTCTTGCCCCACTTCTTGGCGGTCTGCTTGGCGCAGTACTTGTACCAGCACACCTTGTCGGCCATCTTGGTGAGCGTGTCGAAGCGCATGTCGATCTCGGTCTGCCCGCCGCTCGCCACCTCGTGGTGGTGGACCTCGACGCGGACCCCGACCGACTCGAGGGCCAGCACCATGTCGGACCGGATGTCCTGGAACTTGTCCATGGGCGGCACCGGGAAGTAGCCCTGCTTGTAGCGCGGGATGTAGCCGAGGTTGGGACGATCCGGCGTTCCCTCCCGGCCGGTGTTCCAGGCGCCCGCTTCCGAGTCGATGAAGTAGAACCCGTAGTTGTAGCTCTGATCGAACCGGATCGAGTCGAAGAAGAAGAACTCGAGCTCGGGTCCGATGAAGATGGTATCCCCCACCCCGCTCTTCTTGACGAACGCCTCCGCCTTCTGGGCCACGTAGCGGGGGTCGCGGGAGTACGCCTTGCCGGTGATCGGGTCCTTGACGTTGCAGATCAGGACCATCGTCGGCACCGCGGTGAAGGGATCCATCTGGGCCGTCGAGGCGTCGGGGATGAGCAGCATATCCGACTCGTCGATGGTCTGGAATCCGCGGATCGAGGAGCCGTCGAAGCCGAGCCCGTCCTCGAAGATGTCTTCCCTCAGCTCGGATACCGGGATGGAGAAATGCTGCCAGAGACCGGGCATGTCGATGAAGCGCAGATCGATGATCTTGACGCCCTTCTCCTTCGCCATCTTCAACACTTCCTTCGGGGTCATTCTCCTGCCTCCTTGTCAGCTCAGTGCCGGGTGGGGAAGACTGCGGGCCGGTGGAGCCTCTCTTGGCCCCACCGGCCACCAACCATAAGTGTTTGCCCGGGGCCCGTCAAGCGGGCCGCCGCCTCTCCTAGTGGCTCGAGCGGGGTTTGGCCTCCGCCGGCTTCATCCCTTCGAAGGCGCCGGTGCTCCCCCCCATCGAGTACTCGCCGTACACGGCCGAGCCTCCGAGCATGTACGCGGTCTCCGAGTGCTGCGACAGATCCAGCCCGGCCATCTCGTCCTCGTCGCTGACCCGCAGGCCCATGACCGCGTCGAGAACCTTGAGGATGACCACCGTCATCACGAAGCCCAGGATCCAGGTGACCGCGACCGCCACGAACTGGATCCACAGCTGCTTCGGGTTGCCGTAGAGCAGCCCGTCGCCGCCCGCGTCGTTGACCAGCTTGGTCGCGAAGACCCCGGTCGCGAGAGCTCCCCACGTGCCGCCCACCCCGTGCACGCCCACCACGTCGAGGGAGTCGTCGTAGCCGAGCTTCGACTTCAGGTTGCAGGCGGTGTAGCAGATGAAGCCGGAGACCGCCCCGATCACGATGGAGGCCATCGGGGTCACGAACCCGGCCGCCGGGGTGATGGCCACGAGGCCCGCCACCGCTCCCGATGCCGCGCCGAGCACGGTCGGCTTGCCCCGGGAAGCCCACTCGGTGAACATCCAGCCGAGCGCGGCCGCCGCGGTCGCGGTGTTGGTGGTCATGAACGCGTGCGCGGCGAGACCGTTGGCCGCGAGCGCGCTGCCCGCGTTGAACCCGAACCAGCCGAACCACAGCAGGCTCGCCCCCATCACGGTGAGCGGCAGGTTGTGCGGCGGCATCGGCTGGTGGCCGTATCCCCGGCGCTTGCCGATCACGATCGCGGCCGCGAGCGCGGAGATGCCCGATGAAATGTGCACGACCGTGCCGCCCGCGAAGTCGAGCGCGCCCAGGTTCCGGAGCCACCCGCCGACGCCCCATACCCAGTGGGCGAGCGGGTCGTAGACGAAGGTGGCCCAGAGCAGGATGAACACCAGGAACGTGGAGAACTTCTTGCGCTCGGCGAATGAGCCCGTGATGAGGGCCGGGGTGATGACCGCGAACATCATCTGGAACAGCATGAACGCGGTGTGCGGGATGGTCGCCGCGTAGTCCGCGTTGGGCTCGGGGCCGACGCCCTTCAGACCGAACCACTCGAGGCCGCCGATGATGCCGCCCTTGTCGGGACCGAAGGCCAGCGTGTAGCCCCAGAGCACCCACTGCACCGAGATCAGCGCGAGGATGATGAAGCTCTGCATCAAGGTGCCGAGCGCGTTCTTCTGCCGCACCATGCCCCCGTAGAACAGGGCGAGGCCGGGCGCGGTCATCAGCAGCACCAGCGCCGAGGAGACCAGGACCCACGCGGTGTCCCCGCTGTCGATCTTCGGCGGCGCGGGAGTCGCGGGAGCCCCCGGAACTGCGGGCGCAGCCGGCGCCGGCGCCGTGGTCTGGGCCAGGGCGAGCCCGATCGGCGCGAGCGTCAGGGCCAGCACGCACAGCGGGATGAGCAACGAAGGTATCCGTGCAATCACCGCATGTCCTCCTTGATGGCGCATCAGAGCGCGCTCTCGTCCCGCTCGCCGGTGCGTATCCGGACTGCCGTATCCACAGGCTGAATGAAGATCTTGCCGTCACCGATGTTGCCGGTCTTGGCCGCGCCCGCGAGCACCCCGGCCACCTTGTCCGCGAGGTTGTCCGGCACCACGACCTCGACCTTGATCTTGGGGAGGAAGTCGACCGTGTACTCGCCGCCACGGTAGAGCTCCGTGTGGCCCTTCTGGCGACCGAACCCCCTGACCTCGGAGACCGTCATGCCGATGACCCCGATGCCGGTCAGCGCTTCCTTGACGTCGTCGAGCTTGAACGGCTTGATGATGGCTTCGATCTTTTTCATGTGGACCTCCCGCGCGCGCTGCTTTGCACTCGTCGTGCCGTGGGAATAGGTGCTGCGAGGCTCGGGAAATCAGATGATTGCGAGGAGACCCTCCCCAAGGACGGGAGGGCGGATGGGCACTAATTAGGCAGGGCGCTTACAACTGCCTTTCGGCTAGGCAGCCGAACGGCTCGCGGCCGGGTTCAGTCCCGCCAGACCGCGTCTTCCTCTACCGCTTGCTTGGCCGAGACAGCCGCCTCGGACACGGTCGGGATCATGCTCCGCAACGCCGACCACAGTTCCTTGAGGTCCGGCGTCTTGGCGGCCAGGGACACCCCGGGAATCTGCGGCCGATCCGCCTCGGTGAAGGTGCCCGAGCAGATGATCACCTTGGGCCGGGGGCTGCGGCGGCTGAGACGTCGGATGAAGTCCATCCCATCCATGCGCGGCATCCGGAGGTCCAGCACGATCACGTCGGGCCGGACGGCACCCAGGACGGACATCGCCTGATACCCGTCGGTCGCTTCGAAGAGGTCGAACTGGCCCTCGAGAGCCATCCGGTAGAGATTCCGCCAGGCGGGGTCGTCGTCAACCAGCAGTATGCGGGGCATGGTGCCACCTCCGTTAGGGCGTAAGGAGGCAAGCACCTTGCCAAAAGGGCAGGCGTTACCTTTCAGCTACTTGAAGCTCAGACCCTGATATGCCGCGGCAGGGGGTTGACGATACGGCCCGACAACGTGTTTCTGGAGGAACGTCAGGCGCGTCGCTGCGGGATCCCGTGGCGGCGCATCTTGGAATACAGCGTCGGCCGCCTGAGCCCGAGGACCTGGGCCGCGGCCTGCTTGTTCCACCCGGTGGATTCGAGCGCCCGGACGATGGACACCCGCTCGATCTCCTCCAGCGAGCCCGGCGGAGGAGCCGACCCGCCCGGTGAGGGGTCAACCTGTAAGGGCTCCGGCAGGTCCGCCAGGGAGATCTCTCGCCCACGGGCCACGAGGACCGCCCGCTCGATCGCGTGCTCGAGTTCGCGGATATTGCCCGGCCAGGCATACGACAGGAGCCGGCGGTAGGCTTCGGGATCGATGGTCTCGACCTCCCGTCCGTGCTTGGCCCGGAAACGCTCGAGGAAGGACTTGGCCAGGAGCGGGATGTCACCGGTGCGGTCGCGCAGGGACGGCAGCGCCACCGTGACCGTGTTGATTCGGAAGTAGAGATCCTGCCGCAGCCGGCCTTCGCGCAGGGCCACGTCCGGCTCTCGGTTCGTGGAGCAGATCAGCCGGAAGTCCACCGGCACGGTCTTGGCGCCACCGAGCCGGCGCACCGTGCGGTCCTCCAGCACGCGGAGCAGCTTGGCCTGCAGGTCGAGGGGCATCTCAGTGATCTCGTCGAGCAGCAGCGAGCCGCGATGCGCCTCCTCCAGCAGTCCGGACTTGTCGGTGGACGCGCCGGTGAAGGCGCCCTTCACGTGGCCGAACAGCTCGGACTCGATCAGGTCCTTCGGCAGCGCCGCGCAGTTGATCTTCACCATCGGGCCGTCGACGCGCGTGCTCTTGGCGTGGACCGCGTTGGCGGCCAGCTCCTTGCCGGTGCCACTCTCGCCGACGATGAGCACGTTGGCGTCGGAGGAGGCCACGGACTCCAGCATCTCGAAGACGCGCTTGATGGCCGGCGAGGACCCGAGCATCTCCCCGTAGGCGGCCTGCTCGGCGAGCTTGCGCCGCAGATCCGAGGTCTCGGCGAGCAGGCGCCGCCGCTCGAGGGCCTTGCCCACGAGCATCAGCATCTCGTCGGCGTCGAAGGGCTTGGCGACGAAGTAGAAGGCGCCCTGCTTGGTGGCCTCCACCGCCTTGGAGATCGAGCCATGTCCGGTCATGATGATCACTTCGATCGACGGGTCCTTGGCCTTCAGCAGCCGCAGCAGGTGGAGTCCGTCGCCGTCCGGCAGGATCAGGTCCACGACGCCCAGGGCGAACTCCCGGGTCTCCATCCGGAGCATGGCGCCGACGGTATTCCCCGCCGTTTCCACGTCATAGCCCTCGCGCTCGAGGGTCAGGCGCAGGTTCTCGGCGATGACCGACTCGTCGTCGACCACCAGGATGCGCGGCTTCACAAGGCTCTCCCGGTCAACATGGCAATTACGAGCCTAGCATAGGCCTATTTTTTGGTGTCAGCCTGCTGACACGCGCGCGCCGGGGCCGGTCCGGCCCGCCTTGACAGGCCCAGAACCCGCGAGCAATATGCGGCTCATGCATTTCGGCTTCGCTCTGCCGGGCCGTGGTCCGCTCGCGACGCCGGAGGCGCTCACCAAGCTGGCCGAGAAAGCAGACGCGCTCCGCTACAGCTCGATCTTCGTGACGGACCACGTGGTGATCCCCACCTCCAACACGTCGGTCTATCCCTACGCGACCAGCGGGCGCTTCGCGGGCGACTGGACGAACGGCTACCTCGAGCCCCTGGCGATGATGGGGGTGCTGGTCGGCCTGACGTCGCGGGTGAAGATCGGCACCAGCGTGCTCGTCGTGCCGTACCGCAACCCGGTCGTGACCGCCAAGATCCTCGCCACGCTCGACGTGATGTCGGGCGGGCGGATCATCCTGGGGGCCGGCGTGGGCTGGATGAAGGAGGAGTTCGAGGCGCTGCAGGCGCCGTCCTTCACGGACCGGGGCAAGGTGACGGACGAGTACCTGCGCCTCATGCGGGACCTGTGGACGAAGGAGCCGGTGGAGTTCACCGGCGCGCACTATCGCCTGCCCTCGGTCAGCGCCCTGCCCAAGCCGCGGCAGAAGGGCGGCATCCCGATCTGGATCGGCGGTCACACCGATGTGGCGCTCCGGCGCACCGGGGAGCTCGCGGACGCCTGGCATCCCATCGGGATGCGCCCGCCCGCGATGCTGCTCCCCGACGAGTACGGGCAGATGGTCAAGGTCATCCACGGCTGGGCCGGCAAGGCCGGGCGCGATCCGAAGGCCATCACCCTCTCGCTGCGCGTGCCGCTCGAGCTGGCCCCGAAGCGCGGCAAGGCGGCGGTGAGCGACCAGCCCGGCTTCCGGGGCACCGCCCAGGACGTCATCCGGCACATCAAGAGCTACCAGGCGCTCGGTGTCTCCCACTTCGTCTTCGATCTGGCCGCCCCGGATCTCAAGGGGCAGCTCGTCATGATGGAGCGCTTCGCCCAGGAGGTCCGACCGAAGGTCCTCCGGACGCCCCGCTAGGGCGGCCATGTCGTCCAGCCCGGCCGCGCCCATTCCCCCGCCCGTCGCCGGCTTCATCACGAGCGCGCGGGTGGGCCGGCTCGCCACCGCCGACGCGGGCGGTCAGCCGGTGGTGGTGCCGATCTGCTACGCCTTCGACGGCCGCGCGCTGTACTCCGCGGTGGACGCCAAGCCGAAGCAGGCGCCGCCGGAGGGGCTCAAGCGAATCCGGAACCTCCGCGAGAATCCGCGCGTCTCAATCGTGATCGACGAGTATGACGAGGACTGGAGCCGTCTGCGCTACGTCATCATCCAGGGGCAGGCCGATCTGCTCACGGACGGCCCGCAGTTCGCCCACGGAGTGGACCTGCTCGTCGCCAAGTACGCGCAGTACCGGACCCTCGGGCTGCCGCGCGAGCGCGGCCTCATGATCCGCGTGACCCCCCGCCGCGTCTCCTCATGGCAGTACTCGAGCTGACCGCGGTCGAGCGCGCGCTGGACCGGATCGCGGAGGGCCGGACGCCCGACGCGACGGAGGCCACCGCGCTCCTCGACACGCCGGCCGAGCGGCTGCCCGCGCTCCTCGAGCCCGCCTCCGCTCTGCGCGATCGCGGGCATGGTCGCCGCATCACGTTCTCGGCCAAGGTCTTCATCCCGCTCACCACGCTCTGCCGCGACTACTGTGGCTACTGCACCTTCCGGAAGGATCCCGGTGAGCCGGGCGCCTTCACGATGACGCCCGACCAGGTGCTGGCCCTGGCCCGCGCGGGAGCGCGGCTCGGCGCCAAGGAGGCACTGTTCTCGCTGGGCGACAAGCCGGAGGCGATCTTCCCCGAGCACCGCGCCTTCCTGCGCTCGGTCGGCCACCGGACGACGCTGGGCTACCTGCGTGACATCAGCGCCCGCGTCCTCGAGGAGACGGGCCTGCTCCCCCACGCCAACCCCGGCCTCATGACGGAGCGGGACCTGGCGTCGCTGCGGGAGGTCAACGTGAGCATGGGCATCATGCTCGAGAGCACGTCCGAGCGGCTGCTCGCCCCCGGCGCCGCGCACGACCGGGCGCCGGACAAGGTCCCACAGCGCCGCCTCCGGACGATCGCGCGCGCGGGCGCCCTCGGCATCCCGTTCACCACCGGCATCCTGATCGGGATCGGCGAGACCCACCGCGAGCGCGTGGACTCGCTCCTCGCCATCCGCGACCTGCACAAGCGCCACGGCCACATCCAGGAGGTCATCGTCCAGAATTTCCGCGCCAAGGCGACCATCCCGATGCGCGGCTGGCCCGAGCCCGGCGCGCTCGACCTGCTCCGGACCGTCGCGGTGGCGCGGCTCCTGCTGGGACCGTCGATGAACATCCAGGCCCCGCCCAACCTGTCCGCGGAAGGCTACGACCGGCTGCCCGCGGCCGGCCTCAACGACTGGGGCGGCATCTCGCCACTGACCCCCGATCACATCAATCCCGAGCGCCCCTGGCCCGGACTGGCCGAGCTGCGCCGCCGCACCGAGATGGCGGGCCACGAGCTTCGCGAGCGCCTCGCGGTCTACCCCGAGTACACTACCCGCGACGCCTTCCTCGACGAGCGGCTGCGCCCGCGCGTCGCGAACCTGGTGGACGCCGAGGGCTTCGTTCGTCCCGATCTGGAGATATGGAGAAATTGGTAATGCCTACCGACAAGCCGACCGCGATCTCCCTCGACTGGGCCTCTCCCGACACCCGCCGCATCCTCGGCGCCCTGCTCGACGGCGGCGAGCTGTCGGTGGCCGACGGCATCCACCTCACCGAGACCCAGGGGCGCGACCTGCAGGCCCTGACCCTGGTCGCCGACGAGATGCGCCGCCGCCAGGCGGGCGACGTGGTCACCTATGTCGTCAACCGCAACATCAACTTCACCAACGTGTGCATCAAGCATTGCACGTTCTGCGCGTTCAGCCGCGACCACCGCGAGGAGGAGGGCTACTTCCTGCCGATGGACGAGGTGGTCCGCCGCGCCATCGAGGCGTGGGAGATGGGCGCCACCGAGGTCTGCATCCAGGCCGGCCTGCCCCCTAAGCTCGACGGCCGCTACTACATCGATCTCTGCCGCGCGATCAAGGCCGCCCTGCCCGAGATGCACCTGCACGCCTTCTCCCCCGAGGAGATCCTCTACGGCTCCACGCGCTCGGGGCTGCCCATCCCGGAGTACCTGGCCGAGCTCAAGAAGGTCGGCCTCGGCACCCTGCCCGGCACGTCGGCCGAGGTGCTGGACCAGGAGATCCGCGACGTCATCGCGCGCGGCCGCATCACGGTCAAGCAGTGGATCGAGGTCATCACCTCGGCCCACGCCCAGGGCATCCGCACCACCTCCACCATCATGTACGGACACGTGGAGCGGCCCGAGCACTGGATCCGCCACATGGACCTGCTCCGGGGCATCCAGAAGGAGACGGGAGGATTTACCGAGTTCGTCCCGCTCTCGCTGATCCACCAGGAGGCCCCGATGTACCGCCAGGGCCTCGTCCCCGGCGTGCGCCAGGGCGCGACCGGCCTCGAGGTCGTCCGCATGCACGCGATCGCGCGCCTCTTCCTGGGCCCGCTCTTCCGCAATATCCAGTGCTCGTGGGTCAAGGAAGGTCCCAAGCTCGCCCAGGTCCTGCTCGCGGCGGGCTGCAACGACATGGGCGGGACCCTGATCAACGAATCGATCTCCACCTCGGCCGGCGCGTCGTACGGCCAGCTGGTGCCGCCGGTCGAGCTGCGCCGGCTCATCCGCGACGCGGGGCGCGTCCCCGCGCAGCGCTCCACCACCTACGAGCTGCTCCGCGTCTACGAGGTGGAGGACCCGGCGGACGACTCGCCGCTCGATCACGTGGACAACGCGGAGGCACGCTTCGGCTCCTATCGAGCCCTCGCCGGCTCCGGGCAGTTCCGCTTCCTGCATCCGACGCGCACGCCGGGCGACTAGGAGACCGCGGCCCCGCGCATTCACCTGTTGAGCGCGCGGGCCGGCTTGAGTAGAATTGGCCCTTGGCTTCACGAGACGTGTGAATCCCCAACGGCACGACCGTTCACCCTCACCCCCAAACACGGAGGGAAGCACATGGCAAAAACGATGACGAAGTCCGCCATCATCGCTCACCTGGCCCAGAAGACGTCGCTCAGCAAGAAGCAGATCGTGGACGTCATGGACCAGCTGCTCGGTCTCGCGACGAAGGAAGCCAAGAACGTGTTCGTGGTACCGAACTTCGGCCGGCTCGTGCTCGCCAACCGCAAGGCGCGGATGGGACGCAACCCGCAGACCGGCGAGCCCATCAAGATCCCGGCCAAGCGCGTGGTGAAGTTCCGGCTCGCCAAGGCCCTCAAGGACTCGGTGCTTGGCAAGAAGTAACACGCACGGCGCTCTCGAATATCGACCGCTCCCCGCGTCTTCGGGGCAGGCCCCCGAGCTGTTCCGCTTCGCGGGAGCCTGGACCCCGCCGCCGGCCGACGTCGACGCCGGCTGGGGTGCCTGGGACGGGGAGCGGCTCGTGGGAGCGGTCCTGATGGAGCGGGCGGGCGCCACGGCGATGCTGCACGGTCCCGTGGTCGTGGCCCCGCCCGACACGCCCACCGAGGAGGTGCTGGTCGTGGCGGCCGAGCTGGCGAACCAGGTGCTCGCGCACGCCGGCCCGGCCGGCATCACCACCATCTTCGCGCGACCTCAGAGCCTCGACCGGGTCTGGGTACGCAGCGGGTTCATCCCGATCCCCGAGGCGGAGCTTCCGCGGGAGTTCCAGGGACGCCCGGGGCTCGGATTGTTCGGCTGGCGGGGCGGCACCGCTCTCTGGAGCACCGCCGGACGCGGCGGCTCCCGTTCCGCCCTCGCCCGCGGCGAGCACTGACCCGCCGCTCCCCGCGCCATGAAGCTCACCGCGCTCGCGGGTGGCACCGGCGCCGCCAAGCTGCTCCGCGGTCTCTCCCGGATCATGGACCCGCGCGATCTCACCGTCATCGTGAACACCGGTGACGACGCGGAGATCTGGGGCCTCCACATCTCGCCGGACCTCGACACCGTCTCGTACACCCTCGGCGGGGTCATCGACGAGCTGAAGGGCTGGGGTCTCGCCGGCGAGACCTTCCACGCGCTCGACCAGATCGCCCGCTACGGCGAGCCGGTGTGGTTCAACCTGGGCGACCGCGATCTGGCCACGCACCTGCACCGGACCCGGCTGCTCCGCGAAGGCAGGACGCTGACCGAGGTCACCCGCGCGATCGCCGCGGCCCTCGGAGTGGCGGCCACGGTCCTGCCCATGTCCAATGAACCGGTGCGCACGCGCATCCTCGGGCCGGACGGATGGCTCACCTTCCAGGAGTACTTCGTGCGCGAGAAGGCCCAGGTCGAGGCGCGCGCCGTGGAGTACGCGGGCGCGGCCGCGTCGGCCCCCGCGCCGGGCGTGCTGGAGGCCATCGCCACCGCGGATGCCGTCCTCGTGTGCCCGTCGAATCCCATCACCTCGGTGGGGCCGATTCTGGCCGTCCCCGGCCTCGTGGAAGCCCTGGGCACCACGCCGGCGATCGTGGTGGCGGTGAGCCCCATCGTGGGCGGCGCGGCAGTCTCCGGCCCGGCCGGACGCCTCATGGCGTCTTCCGGTCTGCCGGTCTCGGCCGCCGGAGTGGCCGGCGCCTACGCGCCCTGGCTCGATCGTCTCGTCTTCGACGAGCAGGATGGCGGCCTCGCGGACGAGATCCACGCGCTGGGCGTCACGCCGGTGCCCGGGCCCACCATGATGTCGAGCCGCGAGGCCGAGATCCTGCTCGCCCGCCACGTGCTGGACGCCGTCGCATGAGCCTGCTCCTGGCCGTGCCGGTCAAGGACCTGGTGAACGCCAAGCAGCGCCTGATCCCCGCGCTGTCGCCCTCCGAGCGCCGGGAGCTGGCGCGCGCCATGCTCGAGGACGTGCTCGAGGCGGCGATGGCGGCGCTCCCCGGCGCGGTGCTGGTGGTCACCACCGATCCCGAGGTGGAGGCCGTTGCCGGCGCCGCGGGGGCCCTGTGCCTCACCGAGAGCGCGAACCGGGGCCACACCGCCGCGGTGGCCTTCGCCCAGCGGGAGGCGACCGCCCGGGGCGCGGCCCGCTTCCTCACGCTGCCCGGCGACGTCCCCTGCGTCACCGCCCGGGAGATCGCCGCGCTCTGCGACAGCCTCGCGGAGGCCCCCGGCGTGGTCTTCGTCCCATCCCGGTCCGGCCGCGGGACCAACGCGGCGCTGCTGGCTCCTCCTGACGCGATCCCGCTCACGTTTGGCGAGCCTTCATTCGAGAATCACTTGAACACGGCACGCGCCGCCGGGCTGACCCCGCGCGTGCTCGAGCTGCCCGGGATCGGGCTCGACGTGGATGCTCCGGACGACCTGCCCGAGCTCCTCCGGCGCGGACCGGCCACCCGCAGCGCTCGGCTCCTGCGCAGCTTCCCCAGGGGCGCGCGGGCCGCCGGGGCCCGGTAGCCATGCCGCCGCGCTACGAGGTCATCGGGGTGGAGGGCCTGCCCGAGTTCCGCCAGGGGGACGATGTGGCGGCACTGATCGTGGACGCGGCGCGGCGCCAGGGGACGCCGATGGGCCCGCGGGATCTGCTGGTGGTCAGCCAGAAGATCGTCTCCAAGACCGAGGGGCGGCTCGTGCGCCTCTCCGAGGTGACCCCGTCCCCACGCGCCCAGACCATCGCGGAGGAGATCGGGCGGGATCCACGCCTGGTCGAGGTCATCCTGAGCGAGAGCCGGCGCATCGTCCGCCAGGCCAAGGGCGTGCTGATCGTGGAGACGCACCACGGCTTCGTCTGCGCCAACGCGGGCGTGGACCAGTCCAACGTGGACGCGGACACCGCGTGCCTGCTGCCGGCCGACTCGGACCGCTCCGCGGCGGCGCTGCTCGAGCGGCTGCAGGCCATCACCGGGCAGGAGCTGGCCGTGATCATCGCCGACACCTTCGGCCGGCCGTGGCGAGAGGGCCTCGTCAACGTGGCGGTGGGCCTCGCGGGCTTCGAGCCCATCCGGAGCTATCTCGGCGAGCTGGATCCGGCGGGCTACGTGCTGCAGGCCACCATCCTGGCCCTCGCCGACGAGCTGGCCGGCGCGGCCGAGCCGGTGATGGGCAAGCTCGACCGCATCCCGGTGGCGATCGTCCGCGGGCTGTCCTGGGAGCGTGGCAACGGCTCGAGCCGCGCCCTGCTCCGGGATCCGGCCCGCGACCTGTTCCGATAACCCAGAGCAACCGGCGACCTATTTCGACAATCCACGCGAGGAGGCGGCATGCGGATCGGCATCGTGGGCGGCACCGGCAAGGAAGGCATCGGGCTCGGGCTGCGCTGGGCGCAGGCCGGGCACGAGGTGGTCATCGGCTCCCGCGATCCGGAGCGGGCGCGCGCGAAGGCGGCGGAGCTCGCCGCGTCCACCCCCGGCAGCCGGGTGGACGGCAAGTCGAACCGCGAGGCCGCGGCCACCGCCGACGTGGTGGTCCTGACCGTCCCGGCCACCGGTCTTCAAACGACGCTCCCCGAGCTGCGCGACGTGTGTCGCGGGAAAGTCGTGGTGAGCACGGTGGTGCCCCTCACCTTCGGCGGCGGCCGCCTGTTCACGCCGCCCCCGCAGGGCTCCGCCGCCGAGGAAGCGCAGGAGATCCTGGGACCCGAGGCCCGGGTGGTGGCGTCCTTCCACCACATCGCGGCCCACGAGCTGGCCGCGGGCGACCACGCGATCGCGTGCGACCTCCTGCTCTGCGGCGGCGACGCGGAGGCCAAGAAGCTGGTGACCGAGCTGGGCACGTCCATGGGCCTGCGCGCGGTCGACGTGGGCGCGCTCACCAACGCGGGGCCGCTCGAGGGCATCACCGCGGTCCTCGCCACGATCAACCGCCGCTACAAGCTGAAGAACTCGGGCATCCAGATCACCGGACTGCCCTGAGCGAGGATCCGATCATGGCCGACGCCCCCGTCACGGTGGCCGTCCCCGCGCTCACCGCCTACATCGTCGGCAACGTGCTCGACCGCACCAACGGCCGCGAGCGCAAGGAGACGAACACCGGCCATTGCTTCGCGGCCATCGACATCGAGCGCTTCCGGCCGCTCGGGGATTTCACCGCCGCCATGGACGACATGCTCCAGGCGCTCCACGACACCCCGCGGGCCGACGGGCAGGAGCGCGTCTACACCGCGGGCGAGCCCGAGGCCGAGACCGAGCGCCTGCACCGGACCCAGGGCATCCCGGTCGCCCACGCCCTCGTCCGCCAGTGCAACGAGATCGCGGCCGGGCTGGGCGTCAAGCCGCTGGCCTGAGCACGGCCTCCAGCACCCGCTCCACGTCGCTCAGGTCGTCGAACAGGTGATCCGGGCGGTCGGCGAGGAGCGCGTCGCGGGTGTACTGGCCGGTGGTGACCGCGATCGCGACCGCGCCGAAGGCCCGCGCGCAGTCGATGTCGTGCGGAGTGTCGCCGATCACCACCACGTCGGGAGGCACGAAGGCGTGGCCCAGGAGAGCCCGGGCCCGGCGCGCGGCCAGCGAGGGCAGGTGCCGCCGGTCCATGTGGTCGGAGCCGTAGGCCCCGACACGGAAGTGCGGCCAGAGGCCCGTGGGCAGCAGCTTGATGCGGGCGCCCTCCTCGATATTGCCGGTCACGAGCCCCAGCACCGCCTCGTCGGACGCGGCCAGGCGCTCCACCACCGCGGACACGCCCGGCAGCGTGACCACGTGGCGGCCGTCGCCGATCTCGCTCGCGAGCCCCGCCACGTAGGCCTCGAAGAAGTCGTCGAGGCGCTCCTGGACCCGCGCCCGCTCCCACCCCATCGCGCCGACCACGTCGTGGACGATACGGGTGTCGGTCCGCCCGCCCAGGTCGTACTGGTCGATGCCGCCGGCGCTCCCGAAGACCCGCTCCAGCGCGGTCCGCATCGCGCGCCGCCCCGCCCCGCGCGAGGTGATCATGGTGCCGTCGATGTCGAACAGGACGAGCTTCACGGAGCGCGGACGGCCTAGGTGTGGAGCGGGGCGGCGAGGGCCCGCAGGCGCGCCACGATCGGCGGCAGGCGGTCCAGCACTGCCTCCACGTCGGCGGCGGTGCTCCAGCGGCCGAGCGTGAAGCAGAGCGAGCCCTCCGCTTCCTCGGGGGTGCACCCGATGGCCCGCAGCACGTGCGAGGTCGTCTGGGTCAGCGAGGCGCAGGCCGATCCCGAGGAGGCGGCCACGCCGTCCAGATCGAGGTCGAGCAGCACGCCGTCGGCCTTCACGCCGCGCAGCACCAGGCTCAGGTGGTGCGGCAGCCGCGAGCCCGCCGAGCCGGTCAGTCGGCAGTCCGGGATCGTCTCGAGCAGCCCGTGCATGAGCCGGTCGCGCAGCACGGCGAGCCGCGCGGCTTCCTGGTGGGCGCCTTCCACCCGCATCAGCTCGGCGGCCACCCCGAGGCCGACCACTCCGGGCACGTTCTCCGTGCCCGACCGGTAACCGCCCTCCTGGCCTCCGCCCAGCACCTGGGGGTGGATCCGCACGCCGGGCCGGACCCAGAGCGCGCCGCTCCCCGGCGGAGCGTACAGATCGTTCCCCGAGATCGTCAGCAGGTCGATGCCCATCGCCTCCACGTTGAGCGGGACCCGGCCCAGCGCGCCGACCCCGTCCACGTGCAAGGCCACGCCCGCCGCGCGCATGACGCGCCCGATCTCCTTGAGCGGCTGCACCGTGCCGATCTCGGGATTCGCGGCGGCGATCGAGACCAGCGCGGTGTCCGCGGTCAGGGCCGCCCGGAGCATGTCCGGATCCACCCTCCCCTCGCCGTCCACCGGGAGGTAGGAGACGGTCGCGCCCGCCTTCTCGAGATCGCGGCACGCGTTGATCACCGAGATGTGCTCGATCGCGGAGAGCAGGACGCGGGCCGCTCCGCCGCTCCGCGCGCGGGCGACCACGCCCTTGATCGCCAGATTGTTGGCCTCGGTGGCGCCGGAGGTGAAGACGATGCCGCCCGCCGCGCCGCCGCAGAGGCGCGCGACCTTCACGCGGGCCGCGTCGAGCGACTCGCGCGCCTCCGCGCCCAGCGAGTGGCGGG
>DATFUK010000696.1:0-11680 GCA_035260865.1 Candidatus Methylomirabilota bacterium
CGACCCGCCGGCCTCGCTGGAAGCCGCCAAGCGGGTCGCGGTCCAGGCGGGACAGGTGGATCTCCTCAACGACGTGGACCCCGATCTCGCGACGCTGCTCCAGGCCGGCTCGACCCCGACCCTCTACGTGAGCACCACTTCGGCCGAGCTCCTGCTGGTGAGGGGCCAGCCCGCGTTCGCGCCGGTGAGCGGCACCGCGATCCTGGACGTGACGAACTCGGACCAGGATCTCTTCCTCTATACGCCGGAGCAGGCCTACTACGTGCTGCTCTCGGGCCGGTGGTTCCGCGCTCCCGCACTCCAGGGCCCGTGGCAGTTCGTCAGCGGCGATCGACTCCCGCGCGACTTCGCCCGCATTCCCGACAGTCATCAAAGGGGCGACGTGCTCGCCTCCATTCCCGGGACGCCGCAGGCGCGGGAAGCGGTGATCGCCAACGACATCCCGCAGACCGCCACGGTCAGCCGGCTCGCCCAGCTCGACGTCCGGTACGACGGGGCGCCCACGCTCAAGGCGATCGACGGTACGCCGCTCCAGTACATGGTGAACGCGTCGGTACCGGTCATCCGGGTGAGCGCGTCGACGTACTACGCGCTCCAGAGCGGTGTGTGGTTCGTGGCGCCGTCACCGGCCGGGCCCTGGGCGGTGGCCACCAGCGTCGCGCCGGTGATCTACACGATCCCGCCGAGCTCGCTGCTCCACTACGTGACCTACGCCTACGTCTACGGGTCCACCCCCGACGTCGTGTACACCGGGTACACGCCCGGCTATCTGGGGACGGCGGTGGCGCCGGGACCGGTCGTGGTCTACGGCACCGGCTATGACTATCCGGACTGGGTAGGGGACTACTGGTATCCCGCGCTCGCGACCTGGGGCTGGGGGCCGTTCGACCTGGGCTTCGGGGTCGGCTTCTTCCCCGACTTCGAGTTCGGCTTCGCCTTCCGGCACCACTTCCACCACCATGGCACCGGTCACGTGAACGTCTACCATCACTGGGGCAATCACGCACGCTTCGCGGCCCGGCCGGGTATCGGTCACGTCGGTGGCCGTTTCGCGAGCGGGCGGGTCGGGCGATCCGGCATCGACGCGTATGCGGGACGTGATGGCCACGTCTACCGGCGGGAAGGCGGCCAGTGGCTTCAGCACAACCGCGCCGGCGGCTGGGAGGGCGTGAGAGGGCCGACCGCCGAGCACGAGCAGTGGCATCAGGCCCGGCAGCTCGGCGAGCAGCGCCTCGGCGGCGCGGGCCGGGGATCGGCCGCGGGCGGTGGCTTTCACGGAGGCGGCGGCATTCATGGCGCCGGTGGGTTCCACGGGGGCGGTGGGTTCACGGGGGGGCACGGTGGAGGTGGGCATGGCCGCTGAGATCCGCGCCGCGTGCCGCTCGATGACGGCGCCGCCCTTGACCGCGTACATGAGCGTGGCCGGCGCGGTCGACGGGCTCGGCCGCCGCGGTTTCACGGGAGGCCTGCGCGTGGTCGATGGGAGGCTTCGCGTCGTGGGGACGGGAGAGACGATCCGGACGGAGGATCTGGTTATCCGGGAGGTCTATCGCTTCGAGGGCGTTTCGGATCCCGACGACATGGCCGTCGTGTACGGCATCGAAGGCCGGCGCGGGCTCAAGGCGACCGTGGTCGACGCCTTCGGCGTGTACTCGGATCCCGCGCTCGGCGCATTGCTGGAGAGGATCGCGATCCAGCGAAAGTGAGGCATCACCGTGAACGGGCTGGCCCGTGCGAGGAAGGTGGCGTTCGTGGCGATCACCGCCCTGGCGATCGTGCTCGCGGTCAACGTGCCGGGCCGGGCGCGCGGAATGGGCGGTCCCGGATTCGGAGGTGGTCATCCCGGCGCGGTCCACGGTCACCATGGCTTCGACGGGCACCCCGGATTCCACGGCGGTTTCGGCTTCAGGCCCGGCTATCCATATTTTCCGTACTACGGATACTACCCGCCGGCTTACGGGTACGCGGCTCCCGGCTACTGGTACTACTGCCGGAGCTACGGGGCCTACTACCCGAGCGTGGAGAGCTGCCCGGAGGAATGGGTGCCCGTTCCGGCGTCATGACGCACGACGGAGGCTCCGGGCCAGGTACCAGACGATCGCGAGGTTGACGAGCAGGACCCCGATGCGGAGCGCGCCCGGACGTCGGGCGCTCTCGTAGAGCTCCAGCGGGATGAACGAGCCGGTCACGATGAGACCCCACCACTCGCCCCACCGCTTGCGGAGCACGAGGCCGATGCCCTCGGTGAAGAACAGCGCCGCGTAGACGAGCAGGCCGGCGCGAATCACGGTCACCCGCCGGGCCTCGAGCGCCGCGATCGTGTGGAGCGCATCGGAGAGGTGCCGCCCGTCAGGATCGACGTGCACGGCGACGGCCAGCCTCGTCAGGGCGGCCGCGATCTCGTGCGGAGCCCAGTGGAGCAGACCGAGAGCCAGCGTCGCGAGCAGGATGCTCTTCGCGAGCTTGAGGGCGCCGATCGTGACGAGGGCGGTCGCCTGGCTCTCCCGCATAACTCCGGTTCTACCAGCAAGGACGCGACAGCGCCAACCACGCTGTCACGTTCTTGCCGAAAAGCCGGAGCCCGGCGGCGGCCTCCCGCACCACGTCATCTGAAGGACGAGGGCAAGGAGTTCAACACCAAAAGGAGGAGTCGAAATGAGTCGGAAGGGATGGTTGACGGTGGGGCTGTCGCTGCTGCTCGGGACCGGATTCGGGGCCGCGATGCCCGGGGTGGGGATCGCCCACGGCCAGGACGTGATCGATGACGGGACCATCACGGAGCACCGGGCCCGGATCGAACCGGCGCGCTGGGGCGATCAGGGCGGCGAGCAGGGCGAGGTGGAGTCGCCGCGCTGGGGCGATCAGGGCGGCGAGCAGGGTGAAGTGGAGTCGCCGCGCTGGGGTGATCAGGGCGGCGAGAAGGGTGAAGTGGAAGCGCCGCGCTGGGGCGACGAGGGTGGTGAGAAGGGTGAGGTCGAGTCTCCGCGGGCGTGACCGATGAAGAAGCTCGTGCACCGGACCGAGCGGCTCCTCACCGTGGCGGGCGACCGGGCGAAGCCGGCCGCCGCGGGTGAGGAGCCCGCTCACCCGCGGTCGCTTCCATGAAGACCCTCGGGTGGGTCCTCACCGGTCTCGTGCTGCTGGTGGTGGTACTGGCGATGCAGGTGATGGGTCGCACGCGGTCGATGTCCGGCTGCACCAGCAGCGTCGTGATCGGCAAGGGCCCCCGCGGGGAGCCGGTCGAGTGTGTCTGCGTCGAGGGGGTGGTCTCCACATGCTTCGATCCCGGACCGTAGTCGTTCTCGCCGCGATGGTGATCGCGCTCGGCGGCTGCGCGACCATTCGCCGGCACGAGACGCAGGACACCGAGCAGGTGCTCTCCGCGGCGGGTTTCCAAATGCAGGTCGGCGACACTCCCGAGAAGCTGGCCAGCCTGCGAGTCCTGCCGACCCGACGGCTCGTGCCGCAGGCCCGCGACGGGCGCCTCTACTACGTCTACGCCGATCCGGAGGTGTGCCGGTGCCTCTTCGTCGGCGCGGAGCCGCAGTACCAGGAGTATCAGCGCCTCGCGCTCCGGAAGCGGATCGCGGACGAGGAGCTCATGGCGTCCCAGAACGTCCTGAGCGCGTCGACGATGAACTGGGGGCTGTGGGGGTCATGGCCCTGGTTTTGATCCGCGACGGGGCCCGGGCCATCACCTGGATCGGCGCCCGGATCCTGATCGTCGCCGCGGTGATCGCACTCGCCGGGTGCGCGTCCTATGCCGAGCGATACGCCCAGTCGAACGAACAGGGCCTCGCGACGGCCGGCTTCGAGGTGCGACTCGCAGACACTCCCGAGAAGCTGGCCGCCCTCGAGGCGCTGACCCAGCGGAAGATTCTCGTCTACGAGCGGCCGGATCGCCTCTACTTCGTCTGGCCGGACGCCCGCTTCTGCAAATGCCTCTATCTCGGGAACGAGGCCCAGTACCAGGAGTACGCGAGGCTCGGCTTCGAGCAGAAGCTGGAGCGCGAGCGGATCACCGCGGCCGAAGAGAGGGAGGCCGCCTCCTTGTTCGTGGAGGGCCCGGGGGGTTTCTGGTGAGACGCGAGGGGAACCGCCGCCATTGAAGGAGGCCGATGATGACGAGACAGGGTGCGTACGAAATTCCCTCGTGGGCGATCGCCATCCTCTTCTGGCGCAAGGTCGATAAGGTCGAGAGCCGGGGCATCCCGGCCAGGCGGAACACAGGAGGAGCATCGTGACATCGATTCGTGGAGTGGTCATCGCGGCAGTGCTGATCGCGGCGGGGCTCGTGGTGGCGGTACCGGGGGTGGGCCCGGAGCCCGCCCAGGCGGGAAGTGAGGCGGAGCGTCAGGTGACGCGCGCGGAGCGCTTTTTCCGCGTGGAGTGGAGCGCCGCCGCCGGCGGCGCCGATCAGTCCCGGATCGTCGGCTACGTCTATAACGAGTATGGCGAGGACGCGGTGAACGTCCGGCTACGGATCAGCCAGCTCGATGAGGCCGGGCGCCCGGTCGCCAGCCTCGTCCAGCCGCTGGGCGACGTCGTTCGCGCGGGGGGCCGCGCCTTCTTCGACGTGCGGGTTCCCGGGAGCGCCCCGGCCTATCGGGTCCAGGTCGCGTCCTTCGACCTCACCGCCGATGGCGAGTGGGGCACCCAGACGACGGAGCAGCTCCTGGCCGCCGCGGGATTCCAGAAGAAGATCGCCGACACGCCCGAGAAGCTGGCTCATCTCGGGACGCTCACGCCGGCGCGAAAGCTGGTCACCCACCGGCAGGATGGCCGTCTCTATTACGTCTATGCGGATCCGGTGGTGTGCCGGTGCCTGTACGTCGGGACCCCGGCGGAGTACCAGGTCGCCCTCGAGAAGCGCCGCGAGACCGACCAGCTCGTTGCGATGAAGGAACGTCCCGACGACGATTCGGTGATCTGGGACCTCTGGGCGCCGTGGACGTGGCTCCAGCGGTGAGCCTCGGCCACGTCGAGTGGGTCCTGTTCGGCTGGGTCCTCGCCAACCAGGGCGGGGTGCCGCTGCCCGTCGTCCCCATCCTGCTCGCGGCGGGGGCGCTGGCCGCGACCGGCCGGTTGAACATCGTCGAGATCGGCACGGTCGCGATGGGGGCGACCCTCTGCGCGGACCTCGGCTGGTACGCCATGGGGCGGTGGCGCGGCGCGGGGGTGCTCGCGCTCCTCGCTCGGCTCTCGCCCAATGCCAAGGCGTTCGTCCGGCGGGCTCAGGACGCGTTCCTGGCTCGTCCGAGGAGATTTCAGCTCGCCGCGCGATTCCTGCCCGAGCTGAATCCCGTCGCGGCCGGCCTGGCCGGCGCGACGGGGCTGGGCATCACCCGGTTCGTCGGATGCGGGGTGGTCAGCGCCCTCATCTGGACCGGGACCTGGATCGGGGTCGGGTACCTGCTGGGCAACACGGTGGTGGACTTCGCGCTCCGCTATGGGATTCACCTGATGGGGTTCCTGCTCGCCGCGATGCTGCTCTCTCTGGTCGTCCGGCGCGCGCGACGGCATCACATGCTCCGGATGCTGCAGAAGGCCCGGATCACTCCCGATGAGCTGAAGGCCCGGCTCGAGAGGGGCGAGCGCGTGACCATCCTCGATGTTCGCGGGGACGATGAGGTCGCGGTCGCTCCGCACACGCTTCCCGGCGCGCTCTGGATCAGGCCGGACGACCTGCCTCGTCGACTCCGCGACCTTCCCCGGGACGCGATGGTGGTGCTGTACGGCCGCCGGCTCAAGCGGCCCAAGAGTGGCCCGACGATCCCGTATGCGAATGCCTCCGTGAGGGTTCGACCGCTGGCCGGCGGTCTGCCGGCCTGGCGCCGGCGTGGCTATCCCGTCCAGGCCGCCGACGTCGGAGGACGCTGAGCCATGCGGCTCTGGCGGAGGGAGTGGCTCAGGGTCGGACCGGTCATCGCGATCGCGGGCGGCCTCCTCTGGTTGCTGGCGGAGGGGAATATCGGCCAGGCCGCGCTGCTGAGGAGCACGGTGTGGGCCGTCGTAGTCTGGGTCGCGTGTGGCCTGGTCTGGATGGGCCTGCACGTCTGCGAGTGGGACGACCAAGGGCCTCGTCAGCGGGACAGCAACGACCGCGGCCCCGAGCGGCGGGCGATGATTCTGACCGCCAGCGGGCCCCGGGGACTCGGAGGCCGGTAACCGCGCTCGACCGCGGCCACGTCCAGGACGGTGGTGGCGAGATCCTGCAACACCACTTGCTCGGGCGGGACCGGGGCGAGGGTCATGACGGTCTTCACGTATCCGTAGCAGCGATCGCAGACCTCGATCTTCTCCCGCGTGAGGCCGTTCCCCGACACGAGCGAGCCGAGCTGCGCGTGGTCACGCTCGCCACAGAACGGGCAGAGAAGCCACTCGGTCACCCAGTCTCCGCCACAGCGCCGGCACCGGAGATGTCGGCCGCCGTCGAGCCCGCGGATCTCGGCGAGGGCGGGCCACGCGCCGCAGGTCGGGCAATGGCCGTGCGGCCAGGACGATGGCGCGGCGTCCGCCCAGGCCCGCCGGCAGGCCTGGAGCAGCGGCATCGCGATCAGCGGAGCGAGAGCCTCGAGCACCCCGCGGGTGTCGCCCACGCTTTGCGAGATGCCGCCGAGGCGCCCCGCGTCCTGCGCCACCGAGGCCTCGAGCAGCGACCGCGGATCGATCCGGCTCGCGGTGTCCACGTCGACGAAGGGGGCGTCGGGTCCCATGCCGGTGGCGGTCACCAGCACCCGGCGAACCCACCGCTCGATCGGGCGCGAGGCCATCGCGATCACCGCGCTCGACAGCGGCGGCTCCGGACCCGGGGCCCGGGACGAGATCGCGGGCACCGACTCTCGCCACTCGGGCCGCTCGCCCTCCCGGAGTGCCGCCTCGATCAGCGCGAGCAGCGGTCTCCACTCGGGGTGCGCGATGCGCAGCGAGGTGAGGAGATCCGGCCCGGGTCTCGCGGAGATCACCGGTCTATCGCTGACCGGCCTGCTCGGTGCCCCCGATGAGGGCGCGCTTGCCGATCCCCTTGCCGAAGGTCGGCGTGCCCGCATACATGCGGGCCCCGGCGTGAAGCTCGACCGGCCCGCGGGGGTGGTTGCCGAGGTCGGCTCCGGGCCCGCCGCCGCGGGTCCGGGTCGCCTCCGGACTGTTGCAGGCGAGGCCGGTCCCCGCCACGAGGAGCGCCGCCATCCACCACCGCCAGCGCCTGATCACAGCCGATCCGACGAGAGGATGATGACCATTCGCAGAACCAGCCCGCCCAGGAGCACGAGCGCGGGCGCGATCCAGACTGGACGACGCTCGGGCCGCCGCTCCCGGTCGAGGAGCAGGGGGACCGCGATCCCGCCCAGGACCACCCCGGCCAGGAGGACCCCCCAGCCGTCGAGCCACACGGTGGCGATCCGGCCGAGCGATGCGACCAGCCCGACGATCGCGCCGGCCTCGAGGATCAGGGCCGATCGATCGAAGCGCTCGAGCCGGTGCAGGCGATCGCGCGAGAGCCCCATCCAGGCCCCGAGCAGGATCAGGAGCGCGGCGGACGTGGACGTGGCCGAGCTCAGGAACGTGAGCCCGAGCAGCGTGGTATCCGCCCAGATCGGCCGGTTGGTCACCGAGATCAGCACCCCGGTGTAGCCGGCCAGGTACAGGCCGAGGATCGCTCCGACGCCGGTGACGAGCCGCCCCCCCGGGGCCGCCGGGCTCCCCAGACGAAGGATCGCCCAGTCCGGCCAGCCACGCTCCGCGAGCGTGCCGGCGAAGGACACGAAGGCGCACCCGCTGAAGAGCAGCAGCACCCACGCGCCGGTCGACATCGGCGAGAACGTCTTGAGCATGGGGCGGAAGGTCTGGGACTGCACCAGCATGTGCCAGAACCGCTCCGGCCGGCCGAGATCGACGGTCAGGACGAATCCGCAGACGCACACCAGCGGGAACGCGACGAGGTACCCGAGCCGGACGAGCGGCCGGTCCTGTTCCGGGCCGACGCGATCCATCAGGGTGGCCAGGAAGTAGCTGCCGCCCGCGAGACCGCCCAGGAAGAAGTAGGCGACGATGAACCATCGCCACTCGGGCGAGGCGGTGAAGAACGTGCTAGACATCGACGCCCTGCGGGCGGCCTGGGCCGCTCCCGCGCTCGCGGAAGTGGAAGATGCCCATGACCGTGAGGGCCAGGGCTCCCAGCGTGGACCAGATGGCCGATGGCTTGAGATTGCGCGACGGGATGCTCGGATCCGGCGGAAGGCCGTAGGCTTCCGGCCTGTCCACGAGCAGATAGAAGGAGTTGAGGCCGCCGAGCATGGTCTCGTCCGCGCCGTACAGGTGGGCGCGACGCTCCCCCGCGTCGTGGAGCTGTTCCACCCGGGCCTTGGCCAGCTCCTTCAGGTCCGCGATGGGGCCGAAGTTGATGGACTTCGTCGGACAGGCCTTGGCGCACGCCGGCTCGAGGCCGACCTTCATCCGGTCGTAGCAGAGCGTGCACTTCTGGGCAGTGCCGGACACCGGGTTGATCCCGATCACCCCGAAGGGGCACGCGCCGATGCAGTCCCGGCAGCCGTTGCACGCGTCCGACTGGATGACCACCGTGTCGAACTCGGTCCGGATGATCGCGCCGGTCGGGCACACCTCGAGGCAGCCCGCGTTCACGCAGTGCTTGCAGACGTCGCTCATCATGAGCCAGCGCCCGTCCTGCCGGTCGGCGCTGAACTGCTCGATGAACTTCACGTGCCGCCAGTGGATGCCGTCCAGATGGCCCGTGTTGTCGTAGCTGTTGCCGCTGAGCACGCCGACACCGCCGTTCCGCGCCGGGAGCTGATTCCACTCCTTGCACGCGACCTCACACGCCTTGCACCCGATGCAGACGGTGGTGTCGGTATAGAAACCCATCGGCTGCGCCATCGGACTAGCCCCTCTGCACGTTGCACACGAAGGCCTTGGCCTCGTGGATCGAGACGTTGGGGTCGCCGACGAAGGCGGTCAGCTCGTTGGCCGCGTCGCCCACCACCAGCCCCTGGTAGCCCCAGTGAAACGGCATGCCGACGTGGTGCACGACGCGCCCCGCGATGGTGAACGGGCGCACCCGCCGGGTCACGAGCGCCTTGCCCCGCACGCTGCCGCGGGGGGTCGAGACCCGGATCCAGTCCGTGTTGCCGATGGCCTTCTCCGCGGCCAGCTCCGGGCTGATCTCGATGAAGAACTCCGGCTGCAGCTCGCTGAGCCACGGGCTCCACCGGGTCATGGCGCCGGAGAGGTAGTGCTCGGTCAGCCGGTACGTGGTCACGATGTACGGGAAGCGCGGGTCGCCGGGCGTGGCCAGGCTGTTGCCGTCGAGCTTCCAGTACTTGAGCACCGGGCTCGACTGCTGGGAGTAGATCGGGTTCGCCACCGGCGACTCGACGGGCTCGTAATGGGTGGGGAGGGGACCGTCCAGGAGCCCGTTCGGCACGTAGAGCCAGCCCACCCCGTCGGGCTTCATGATGAAGGGGTCGTGGCCGGACAGCGCGTCGAGCCCGATCGCGTTCGGATCGCCCTTCGCCCACGGCACCTTGGTCAACGCGAAGTCGGGGACGTCGCGGCCGGTCCACTTGGCCCCGTCCCACCAGACCCACTTCTTGCGCTCGCTCCACGGCCGGCCCTGCACGTCCGCGGACGCGCGATTGTAGAGGAGGCGCCGGTTGGCCGGCCACGCCCAGCCCCACTGCAGCTGGGCGGAAACGACCCCGGGGGGATCGGGCTGCTTGCGCGCGGCGAGGTTCTGGCCCTTCGCGGGGAGCACGCCGCAGTAGATCCAGGAGGCGCAGGTCGTGGATCCGTCGTCCTTGAGATCGCCGAAGCCGGCGAGGTGACGATCCGGCTGGTCGGTGTAGTACCCGTTGATGTCCTTGAGGATCTTCAGCGCGTCGGGTTCGCCACGCCCGCGCTCGTGCGGGTCGTCCGAGTCGAAGTCCCAGACCAGGTTCCGGAATCCCTGGTCGCGCGGCAGCGTCGAGTCCGCGTACATCGCCTTGAGTCGCCGGGCGAGCTGATGGGTGAGCCAGAGATCGGTCCGGCAGTCCCCGGGCGGCTCGGCCGCCTTGTAGTGCCACTGGAGCATCCGCTGGGTATTGGTGAAGCTGCCCTCGTACTCCGCGACCTGGGCGGCCGGGAAGAAGAAGACCTCGGTCTGGATGTCCTGGCTCCGGACCTGCCCGCTCGTGACCTCCGGCGCGTTCTGCCAGAACGTCGCGGTCTCGGTGAGCCAGTTGTCCTTGACCACGAGCCACTCGAGCTTGGCGAGCCCCTTGCGCTCGACGCTCGCGTTGAGCGAGGTGGCGGGGTTCTGGCCGATACAGAGCATGCCCTTCACCCGGCCCTCGTTCATCGCCACGAACATCGCCATGTGCGAGTGATCGCCGATGATCTTCGGGTGCCAGTCGTAGCCGAAGTCGTTGGCCGCGGTGGCGGCGGCCCCGTACATGGACTTGAGGTACGAGACCATGAACTTGGGCGTATTGGCCATGTAGCCCCGCGGGGGCGTCTCGGTGAGGAGCCAGTCGCGGAGCGTGTCGTGGGCCTTGAGCGCGGAGGGAGCGCTCATGTAGCCGTGGATCGAGTGGTACAGCGTGGGCATGTCGGTCGAGCCCTGGATCGAGGCGTGGCCGCGGAGCGCCAGCACGCCGGCGCCCGGTCGCCCGATGTTGCCCAGGAGCAGCTGCAGGAGCGCGCAGCAGCCGATGGTCTGGGGGCCATTGGTGTGCTGCGTCCACGCCACCGCGTACGCGAACGAGGTGGTGCGGTCGCGCCCGGAGTTGGACAGGATCGCCTCGGCCACCTTGAGGAAGGTCGCCTTCGGGCAGCCGGTCGTTCGCTCGACCATCTCGGGGGTGTAGCGGCTGAAGTGCCGCCGCACGATCTGGAGGACCGACCGCGGATGCTGCAGGGTCTCGTCGCGCGGGGGCGGCGCGGTCAGCAGCGAGCGCACGAGCGGGTCGAAGGGCGGCCCCGCCGGAGGCGAAGGCCGGGCCGGCGGCGGTCCCGCGTACTGCCACGTCTGCGGGTTGTACTGCCCGACAAATCCGTCGAGCGGCCACTCCTTGATGCCGGGGGTGTACTGCATGAGGCCCGAGAACACCCCGCCGAGCTCCTCCGTGTCCTGGAACTCGTCGGCGATGATCGTCGCGGCATTGGTGTAGTTGACGACGAACTCCTTGAAGAACGGATCCGTGTTCCAGCGCTCGGACTGGAGCACGTGGTTGACCAGGCCGCCCAGGAACGCCACGTCGGAGCCGGAGCGGATCGGCGCGTGGATGTCGGCCATCGCGCTGGTGCGGGTGAAGCGCGGATCCACGTGGATCAGCTTGGCGCCCTTCAGCTTCGCCTGCATCGGCCACCGGAACGCCACCGGATGGCACTCGGCCATGTTCGATCCCTGGATCACGACGCAGTCCGAGTCGGCCATGCTGCGCGGGTACATGGTCGCGGCGCCGCGCCCCAATCGGGTCCCCAGCCCGGGGACGCTGGAGCTGTGTCAGATACGGGCTTGGTTCTCGATCGCCACCACCCCGAGCCCCCGCATCAGCTTCTGCTGGATGTGGTTCCACTCGTTATCGAGGGTGGCGCCGCCGAGCGAGAAGATGGCGGGAGTGCAGTTGACCCGCTTGCCGTTCTCGAGCCGCTCGATGAACGTGTCGTCGCGCGTCTTCTTGAC
>DATFUK010000697.1:0-9479 GCA_035260865.1 Candidatus Methylomirabilota bacterium
CGCCCGCCCCGATCAGCAGCACCTTGGACCGCAGCAGCTTGCGCTGGCCCTTCTCACCCACCTCGTCGAGCAGGAAGTGCCGGCTGTAGCGCTGGATCTGCTCGGGTCCCATCGCCTTGTCCTTCACCACCGGCAATCCGGCCTGGGCCCACTTCTGGAGGCCGCCCTGGAGACTGACGACGTTGGAGTACCCGAGGTCGCTGAGCGCCCTCGCGGCCAGCATCGAGCGCAGCCCGGTCTGGCAATAGAGCACGATCGGGGTGTCCGACTCCTTCGCCACGCCGGCCACGCGGAACTCGAGGAAGCCCCGGCTGATATTGGTCGCCGGCTCGATGAACCCTTCGCGGTACTCGTCCGGATCGCGCACGTCGATGAGGACGACGGGCTCCCCGGCCTCGAGCCGCCGCTGGACCTCGGCCGGGGGCTGCTCCGGGATCAGCGTGCGGGCCTCGGCCAGGACGCTCTTCAGGGTCTTCGCCATGCGCGGGCTCCTCGTCCCCTCAGTCGCGCAGGGACCGTAGCCGGTCGGCGAGCACCGTCTTCGGCACCCGGCCCACCAGCGTGTCCACCCGCTGGCCGCCCTTGAGGAACACGAGCGACGGCAGGGCCTGCACGCCGAACCGCTCCGCGATGGCGGGCTCGGCCTCGACGTTGACCTTGCAGATAGTGGCCTGCCCGGCCATCTCGCGCGCCAGCTCGTCGATCATGGGCGCGATGGCCTTGCAGGGCCCGCACCAGGGGGCCCAGAAGTCGAGCAGGACGGGGCCCGCGGAGCCCGCCAGGGTCGCGTCGATCGTGTCCGTGGTGACGTGCAGGGCGCCTGCGCCTTCACTCATGAGCGGCCTCCTTTGTGGCCTTTGGATGGCGCTCCGGGGGCGACGGATGCAGTCCGTCTTGACAGGGTTTGGGCTAATGGTTATAAGCATAAGCCATTCACGATGCTGCTCTCGGCGCCGGCGCGGCTTCAGGTCGATGGCGGAGACCCCACCCCGCTCTATTTCCGCCTGAAGGTCCTGCTCAGCCGGGGCATCGAATCACTGGCGCACCCGCCGGGCAGCCGGCTGCCGAGCGAGCGCCGCCTGGCCGAGCTCTACGGCGTCAGCCGGGTCACGGTGCGCCAGGCGCTGGACAGCATGCGACGCGACGGCGCGGTCCGGCGCGCCCGCGGCCGGCGGGGCGGAACCTTCGTGCTGGGCCGCGAGCCGGCGCCCGCGCCGCCGTCGGGCTCCTTCGAGAGCCTCTTCTCCATGCGGCACGTCCGGCGGGTGGAGATCATCGCGCACGACCGGCGGCGGGGTAGCGAGGAGATCTGCGCGGCGCTCGGATTGGCCTCCGACAGCCTCGTGGCCTACAACGAGCGGCGGCTGGTGGGCGCGGACGGCCCCATTGCCCACGTCCGCGCGTTCATGCCGCTCGAGGTCGGGGCGCGCGTGCGGCGCCGCGATCTGCAGCGCCGCCTGCTCCAGGACATCCTGCTCACCACCACCGGGATCAAGGCGACCGGCATGCGCGACGAGATCCGGGCCTGCCTGGCCGATAGCTGGGCGGCCCAGACCCTGGCGGTGCGGCTCGGCTACCCGCTCCTCGACGTGCGCCGGGCCCTCCTCGGCCCCGGCGGCGCGCCGCTACACTACTCGCTGATCCTGATCGCGAGCGAGCGATTCACGATGACGCTCGAGCAGCATCTCACCCCACCCAGCACCACCCCCACTGGAGGCAGATGATGCGACGCATTTGGACGTTCGTGGCTCTCCTCATCGTCGCCGCGATCGCGGGCGACGCGCTCGCGCAGCAGCCCAAGTACGTTCTGCGCTTCTCCTCACCGAACTCGAAGGAGCACGCGTGGGGGCGCGGGGCGGAGAAGTTCAAGCAGCTCGTGGCCGAGGGCACCCGCGGCCAGGTCGAGGTGCAGATCTACCACTCCAACTCGCTGGGCGCCACCCGCGAGAGCCTCGAGATGGTGCGCCTCGGGTCGGTGGACTTCGTGCTGTGCGGCGTCGCCCACCTCTCCCGCTTCGTGCCCGAGATGGGCACCCTGGTGCTGCCATACCTGTGGAAGGACACCGAGACGATGTTCGGCGCCCTCGACGGGCAGATGGGCCAGATCATCGAGCCCCTGCTCCTCGACAAGGGCTTCAAGGTCGTGGGCTGGTGGGACAACGGCTTCCGCAACGTGTCGAACAACAAGCGCCCGATCCGGGCGCCCGAGGATCTGAAGGGCCTCAAGCTCCGGACCCTGCCGACCAAGGTGCACATCGCCTTCTTCCGGGCGCTCGGCGTCTCGCCGGTGCCGATGGACTGGGCCGAGGTCTACCCCGCCCTGCAGCAGGGGGTCGTGGACGGACAGGAGAATCCGCCCGGGATCGTGTTCTTCGAGAAGCTACCCGAGGTGCAGAAGTACTACTCGCTGACCCAGCACGTGAACGAGGCCGGCAACGTGCTCATGAGCGCGGCGAGCTGGTCGAAGCTGCCGGCGGACGTGCAGGCCGCGATCATGACCGCGGCCCGGCAGACCGCCACGTGGGAGCGGGCGGAGAGCCAGCGCGACAACGAGGAGATTCTGAAGAAGCTGGCCGCCACCGGCATGCAGGTCAACGCGGTGGCGGAGCCGACCCTCGCCGAGCTCCGGAAGGTCGCCCAGCGGATCTACACCGAGGCGATCCCGGACCTTGGGCCCAGGGGCAAGCAGCTGGTGGACATGGGCGTCGCCCTGAACAAGTAGCCGACGATGCCGCAGGGCCTGGTCCGCGTGATCGAGGTGGCCGTCATGGTGGCCATGGCGGTCGTGTCGGTGGTGGTCATGACGGAGGTCATCCTCCGGTACACGCTGGGGGAGACCCTGGTCGTGACCGAGGAGCTGTCGCGGTACCTGATGGTCTGGATCGCGTTCCTGGGCTCGGTCCTGCTGATGCGTGAGCGCGGACACATCGCCGCCGAGGGGCTCGGAGGCTGGTTCGGGCCCCTCGGCCGGCGGGTGATCGCCGTCGTCGCCGACCTCCTGTCGCTGGTGTTCCTGCTCACGCTCACCTGGGCCGGCCTGCAGACGCTCCCGGGTCAACTGGATCAGTATCTGACCACGATCAACATCCCGATTTTCTGGTTCTATCTGGCCATCCCGGTCGGGTCGGGCCTCATGGCCGTGGTCATCGTGGCCCAGCTGCTCGGCTATGACAAGCCCCTGCCCCCGACCCAGCCGGCCGCCGAGATCTGACGCGATGCTGATCGGTGTGCTCGTCGCGGTGTTTGCGCTGACCATGTTCCTGGGGGTACCGATCGCCCTCTGCCTGGGGCTGGGTGGGCTCGCCTTCATCGTGCTGTCGGGTGTCGTTCCCATCGCGGTGCTGCCCACCCTGATGTTCGCGGGCATGGACTCGTTTCCGCTCCTGGCCATCCCCTTCTTCGTGATCGCGGGCGACGTGATGCAGCGCTGCGGCGTGCTCCCGAAGCTGATGGAGTTCGCCAATAGCCTGGTCGGCCATCTGCGGGGCGGCCTGGCGTACGTGGTCATCCTCACCAGCATGCTCTTCGCCGGCGTGACCGGGGTGGCCCTGGCCGAGTGCGCGGCCATCGGCGCCATGGTGGGGCCGAGCATGGTCCGTCAGGGGTATCCGGGTGGGTTCACCTCGGCGGTGATCGCGGGGGGCGCGGTGATGGGCCCGATCATCCCGCCGAGCGTGGCCATGCTCGTCTTCGCCTACGTCTACGGCGGCGGCATCTCGGTGGGCAAGCTGTTCCTCATGGGCGTGCTCCCGGGCGTGCTGGTCGGCGTGAGCCTGATGCTGCTGGTTGGCGTCATCTCCTGGCGGCGAAAGTATCCGGTGAGCGGGGCTCGGTTCTCGCTCCGCCTGGTGCTGCGCACGCTGCGCGGGGCGCTGCTCGGCCTGGCGGTGCCGGTCATCATCATCGGCGGCATCCTGGGCGGCGTTTTCACGCCCACCGAAGCGGGGGCCATGGCGGCGCTCTACGGGGTCCTGGTCGGCGCGTTCGTGCTCCGCACGCTCGGCCCCCGGGACCTCCTCGCGAGCCTCATGACCGGCGCCAAGACGAGCGCGATCGTGTACCTGCTGCTCGGCACGTCGAACGTGGTGTCCTGGATCCTGGTGCGGAACCAGGTGCCGCAGACGGTGGCCCGCTGGTCGCTCGACCTCACCACCTCGCCCTACGTCTTCCTGATCGTCACCATCCTGGTGCTGTTCGCCCTGGGGACCGCGCTCGAAGCGGTGCCCATCATGATCATGCTGATCCCGGTGCTGGCCCCCGCGGCGATCGCCTACAAGATCGATCCCCACCACCTCGGCCTCATCGTGGTCATGACGGTCCAGACCGCGCTGCTCACCCCGCCGGTGGCGCTCAGCCTCTACGTGGTGTCCTCCATCGTGAAGTGTCCGATGGAGGAGGCCAACCGCGAGGTCTGGGTGTTCGTGGCCGCGGTGCTCGGCGTGACGCTGCTGACCGCCATGTGGCCGGCGATGCCGCTGGCCATTCCCCGCCTGTTCGGCTTCTGACCACGTGACCCGCCACATCATCACGAGCCCCAAGGTGCGCACCCCCCGGCGCGCCTTCTCCAACGGCGTGCGCATCGGCCAGACCCTGCACGTGGCCGGCCAGCTCGCCATCGACCTCGAGGGCAACGTGGTCGGCGGGGGCGACGTCCGCGTGCAGACGCGCCAGGTGCTCGAGAACGTGCGCGCGGTCGTGGAGGCGGCGGGCGGCACCCTGCGCGACGTGATCAAGACCACGGTCTACCTGACCGACATCGCTCATCATGGCGCGATGAACGAGGTGTACGCCGAATTCTTTATTTCGGAGTTCCCGGCCCGCACCACCGTCCAGGTGGCCGGTCTCGCCCCGGCCCTCACGGGCGACGGCCATCCGTTCCTGGTGGAGATCGACGCGGTAGCCATCCTCGGCGGCGGCGCCTGACCGCCGTCGCCCCTCACATGGAGACGATATCGTGGCAACCATGAAGACTGGGCAGTTCGAAGGCAAGAACGTCGTGATCACCGGGGCGGGCCGCGGCATCGCCCGCCAGGTGGCCATCGACTTCGCGAACGACGGGGCCCGCGTCGCGGTGGTGGACCTGGTGCCCGAGCGCGCGCAGGCGGTGGTCAAGGAGATCCTCGCGGTGGGCGGCGCGGCCATCCCGGTGGTGTGCGACATCCGGGACGAGGCGTCGGTGCGCGCGATGGTGCGGGAGATCATGGGCGCGCACAAGCGGATCGACGTGCTCGTGAACGCGGCGGGCGGCTACACGCTCGGGCGCAAGACCCACGAGATGACCGAGGCCGACTGGGACCTGGTGGTGGATTCCAACCTCAAGGGCACCTTCCTCTGCTGCAAGCACGTGCTGGTCCCGATGATGGACGCCGGAGGCGGGCGCATCATCAACTTCTCCTCGAACGCCGGCCGCACCTCGAGCCCGGCGCTGGGCTGCCACTACACCGCGGCCAAGGCCGGCGTGCTCGGCCTGACCCGTCATCTGGCCAAGGAGTACGCGTCCCACAAGATCCTGGTCAACACGGTGGCGCCGGGGCCCGCGCGCGTCGAGCGCAACTTCGAGATCCTGAGCGAGGAGGCGCGTGCGCGGCTCCTCGCCGACATGCCGCTCGGGCGGTTCGCCGAGCCCTCCGATCTCTCGTCGGTCGTGCGGTTTCTCGCCTCGGACGGCGGGTCGTTCATCACCGGCGCCACCATCGACGTCAATGGTGGCTACGTGATGGTGTGAGCGGACCATGCCGACCTACATGGTGCTCTTCAACTACACCGAGCAGGGTATCCGGGCCATCGACCGCGCGGCCGGGCGTCTCGACGGATTGAAGACGCGGCTCGTCGAGCTCGGCGGCGCCGTCGAGGCGTTCTATCTGACGATGGGACCCTACGACACGGTGGCAGTCCTGACGCTTCCGGACGACGAGACCATGGCCGCACTCGCGCTTTCGCTCGGGGCTTCCGGCAATGTGCGCACCGTCACGATGCGCGCGTTCCCCGAGCCGGAGTACCGCGAGATCCTGCGAGGAGTGAAGGTCGCGACCTGAGTGGTAGGGCCGCGCAAGCCGGAATTGGCTGAGTACAAACGGCGAGCGAGCATGGATACTGGATCTCGTCCATCATGTCCACGCCCGCCACCGCTGTCGGGAGTTCCCTAGAGTCCGCGTACGCCTGGACCCGGCTCGGTGCCGCGCTGGTGCTGTCGGCCATCGGCAATGTCGGGATGTGGTCCGTGATCGTGGCCCTGCCGGCGGTTCAGGCGGAATTCGGCGTGGCCCGCTCCGCCGCGGCGCTCCCCTACACCGTGACGATGATCTCCTTCGGCCTCGGCGGCATCGTGATGGGACGCCTCTCCGATCGTCTCGGGATCATGGTTCCGGTCGTGGGCGGTGCCCTCTCGCTCGGGCTCGGGTACGTCGCGGCCAGCCAGGCGACCAGCCTCTGGCAATTCGCCCTGACTCAGGGCCTGCTGGTGGGCGTGGCCGGCTCGGCGACCTTCGCGCCGATCATCGCCGACACCTCGCTCTGGTTCACCCGTCATCGGGGGATGGCGGTGTCGATCATCGCGAGCGGCAGCTACCTCGCGGGCACGGTCTGGCCGCCGGTCGTGCAGCACTTCATCCAGAGCGCGGGCTGGCGCCGGACGTACGTGGGGATCGCGATCTTCTGCGTGGCGACCATGTTACCCCTCGCCCTGGTCCTGCGGCGGCGGTCCCCGCTCACGGCGCCCTCCGCGTTCCCGACCTCGCACGCACCCTCGTGGTCGCGGCGGCCGCTGGGGATGGCGCCGGCCGCGCTCCAGACCGTGCTGATCATCGCCGGCCTCTCCTGCTGCGTCGCGATGTCGATGCCGCAGGTCCACATCGTTGCGTACTCCGGTGACCTGGGCCATGGCGCGGCGAGTGGCGCGAAGATGCTGTCGCTGATGCTGGGCTTCGGGATCGTCAGCCGGCTCGCCTCGGGGTGGATCTGCGACCGGATCGGCGGGCGGCGGACTCTGCTGCTGGGATCGAGCCTCCAGGCTCTGGCGCTGGTCCTGTTCCTGCCGTTCGACGGCCTCGCCTCGCTTTACATCGTGTCGGCGCTGTTCGGCCTCTTCCAGGGCGGGATCGTGCCCGCCTACGCGGTCATCATCCGAGAGTTCTTCCCGCCCGAGGAGGCCGGGGTCCGGGTTGCCACCGTGCTGATGGCCACCGTGTTCGGCATGGCCCTCGGCGGCTGGATGTCCGGCGTGGTCTTCGACCTGACCGGCTCCTACCAGACCGCGTTCCTCAACGGCATCCTGTGGAACCTGCTCAACATCGGGATCGCGATAGGGCTGCTGCGCCGGGCGGGGCGGCCGGCCTACTCCACCGGCTGATCGGTCCGCTGCCCGGCCCGTGCTACGCTAGCCGCATGCCAGACGAAAACCTCACCGAGAGTCTCGTGCGGCAGCACCTCCGAGACCACGCGGGAGAAGCCCGCTGCACCGCTTGCCTGGCCCGGGAGCTCGACCTGCAGCCCGGCAGCGCCCTGTCGCGTGTCCTGACCGACCTGGGCGAGCGCCAGCCCCCGTTCGCGCCTGGCCGCTGCTCGTGCGGGACGGACGGGCTCATGTTCATGCTGCGATAGGGGCCGAGCTCGCGCCTCCGTGATGGGGAGGCGCGCTAGTTCTGTGAGATCGCGGCCTTGCTGCCCTCGGCTATCAGGGGGATTCCGGTCCGGCCACCCATTCGACGCCGACTATGGTGACCCGGTAGGTGGTGGCGCCTGCAGACGTGGTGAGGCAAAACCGCCCGATCCCCTTGGACCAGACCAGGCCGACGTCCCCCTCCCGGCGCCGGGTCACGTCGCCGCGCTCGTCCAGCCCCTCGACCCGGACCCGAACGCGCTTGGCGTCCACCGGTCTATCGTTGAACACGCGCCCACACACCGTCTGCAGGCCACTAACCGGCGGGTCCACCTCCCATTGCATCCGCAGGCCGGTAGCTTCCTGAGCCTGGCCTGTCCATGGGGATAAGGTCAGCAAGCCCATGAAAGCTAATAGCCGCATCAGTCGCGTAGTCATACTTGCGTCACTCCCCAGCTGGCTCCGGCGAGACAAGAGATGGCCCAAATCGACAGCCATGAGAATGCCCGACTCGCGCTCCGCCGTCCACAAGAACTCGCGCCGCAGCCGGAAGCCGGCGGCTTGCTGGAAGCGCATTGCGGGCCGCGCGCTACTACACTACGGCGTGGAATTCCGGGGGCTCGTGAAGGCGGCGTCACTCGTGCCGGCGATGGGACGACCGTGGGATCTATTCGATCACGTGATCCGCCCGCTGCAGGAGCGACGGTGGGATCGTGAGGCCGAGGGCCTTCCCGGTCTTGAGGTTGATGACGAGTTCGAACTTCGTCGGCTGCTCGACGGGGAGATCGGCGGGCTTGGCTCCCTTGAGGATCTTGTCCACATACGTCGCGGCCCGGCGGGCGAGGTCCGCGACGCTCGGGCCGTATGCCATCAGCCCTCCCGAGCGGGCGAACTCCCCGAAGCCGTAGACCGTCGGAAGTCGCGCTTCTGCCGCGGAGTTGACGATCTGGACGCGGTGGCGGAGCGTCAATGGATCCGTGATGACGATCAACCCACCGATGCGCGCTTTGCCCATCGCCGCGAAGGCGGCCTTGAGTTCGTCGGCCGAGCGTGCGGGAAACCTCTGCAGGACCACCCCAAGGCGGGGGGCCGCCGTCGCCAGCTCCGACACGCGGGGCTCGAGACCGCGGGCCTCTGGATTTGACAGCACGCCGACCCGGGAGAGCGTCGGCACGGCGTCCTTGAGGATCTCCAGCCACTTTCCGGCGAACCCCTCCTCGGCCCCGAGGACCAGGCCCGTCATGTTTCCAGCCGGATGCGCGAGACTCGCGACCAGCCCGAGGCCCACCGGATCGGTCACACCCCAGAAGACCACGGGGACCGTGCTGGTTGCCTTCTTCGCGGCGACGGCGCCGGGAGTCGAGGCCTGTACGATCACGTCCACGCGCCGCCGCACCAGCTCATCGAGTAGCTCCGGGAAGCGCTCGCTACGGCCGTCGGCCCAGCGATCCTCTACCACGATGCTCTGGCCCTCCACGTAGCCCAGGTCGCGGAGCCCCTGGCGGAACGCGTCGAGGTAGTGCCGGTTGACGGCGACCGCGCCGGCCTCGACGAAGCCAACACGCGGGACCTTGCCCCCTTGCTGCGCTCCGACTGCGCGCGGCGCGGCGAGAAGGGCACTCGCGATCATTCCGAGGAACGTTCGTCGCTCGATCACTGGTCTCCTAGGTGGAGGAGTGTAACAAAGCCACTGGCGGGGCGACGCTAGGAAGAACTCGGAGCAAACGCGACGAAAGTGATGCCCCGGAGCGGCACGCCCAGCCGTGGACGACTCCCCTACCCGTGGCGATTCGCGGGCACGTAGCGACCGCGTGAGCGTAGTGCCACAGTCCGGTGCTGTGGGAAAACTGCCGCTCGGAGCAGTTTCCCCACACACCGAACC
>DATFUK010000698.1:0-3645 GCA_035260865.1 Candidatus Methylomirabilota bacterium
CCAGCGCCAGTGCCACCCAGAACTTTCTCATCGCGCCCTCCCTCTTTGATCGACCCACGACGTTGTGCACCGCATCGCGAGGGAGGACTCGGTGCGCCCTGCCCGCCAAACCCAACGATCGCCCGCGCGCGGGCAGCATCATGCTCCGCCCGGTGGCGTATCGTCAAGGAGGGGAGTGAAACGGCGAGCAGGCCGGGTCGGGATTCGCCGACGCCGGCCTGCTCGGATCAGCCGCGGCCCCCGCGCGAGGCGGAGGGCGATCGCTGCGCTACGCGTTCACGCGATGGATGTAGCCGTAGCGCTGGTTGCTCCGCATGCCGCCCAGCCGGACGTACTCGTCCTTGATCGCGGCCACCTTGTCTCCGGTGATGTCGCCCTGCGCCATCTTCACGTCGATTCGGTAGAGCCGCGCCGCGTTGCGGGAGAAGATCGCGGTCTTGACCGGGCCGTCGGCGGCGCCGAGCGGCGCGAAGCCGTGCTTCTTCTGCATCTCAGCCGGGATCTCGAGGCGCCGCATCGCCTCGATCTGCCACTGGGGCGAGCCGTACCACAGGGAGTCGGTGCCCCAGAGCACATGGTCGGACCCGAGCCCGCGAACCAGCGTGCCCACGAAGGCGGCCGCGAAGCGCGGGTTGGCCACCGCGGAGTTGGCGAACGCGGTGCCCACCTCACCGTAGACGTTCTTGACGCCGTACTTGGCCGGGATCTCGGCGAGGTCGGTCGCCCACTGGATGCGGCCGGTCTTGTCGAACTCGGCGAGCGCGTCGTCGGGCTTCTCCAGGAAGGGCCGGAGCGCCCCGTGGTAGATCACGAAGTTGAGCTTCGGCCAGTCCTTGGCCGCCTTGCCGACGTCCCAGACCGTGTTGTACTCCCAGACCCCCGGCCACGACTTCTCGTAGTCAGCGGGCAGAAGGCCCTTGTGGATGCAGACGGTGTTGATGCCGGACTTGCTGATCTTCTCGTAGAACGGATACATCAGCTTGTCGTCGTCGAGCCGCCAGTACGACTGCTGCTTGGAGGGGAACAGCGGATCCCCGATCGTGTAGCCCTTCCAGGAATCGGGCTTGACGGTGGCGATGCAGCGGTCCACCTCGTCCAGCCAGCCCGCGCGCTTCGGGGTGAAGACCGAGTGCCCGAGGAGACGGCGCGAGCCGCTGATCTTGTTGATCGACTTGCGCGCCATCGCGATCTGGTCGTTGCTCAGGAGATCCCACGTCTCGTCGTCGAAGGGCGCCCCCGAGAGCAGCGCCACCTTCGTGTCGCTGTCGACGAAGATCTCCTTGATGTAGTTCTCGAACTTGTAGCGGGCCAGGGTGTTCTCACCCCAGAGGGCGGGGTTCCAGTTCTGCTTGGCGTACTTGGCAAGGTCGAGCAGGCCCGCCTGGTTGAAGTCGTCGCGCACGAAGTGGGTCTGGGCGTCGATGATGAACTGCTTGGAGAGCGCGCCCGCCCGCTGGTTCGCCGCGCCCGGCGTCTGGGCCTCGGCGGGGCTGACGTCGAAGACCGGGCCGAAGACCTCGTTCATGGCGAGAAAGGCGGCGGCCATCCCGGCGCTCGACGCCAGGAACTGGCGCCGGTTCATCCCGTGGCGGGGGCCGAGGTCGTCGGCCAGCTCCTTGATGCGCGCCTCCACCCGCTGCTGCTCGCGCGTCTGGGGCAGCGGGTTGAACTCGCCGTTGGACACGATCTGGGTGGGGACGGGGGAGGCGAATGATGCGACCTCGGCCGGCGCCGTTCGGGTGAGCTCCTCGTCGCTGAGGTAGTGGGCCATGGCGGACCTCCTTCAGGTGAAGGGGTTGGGGTCGAGCGGCCACAGGTTCCTTGCTCGGCCCCGAGCCTAGTCCGATCCGCGCGCTTGTCAAGCGCTGGTCGGACCGGTCACGTCATCAGGCCGTAGAACTTCCCCGCGTTCACGCAGACGATCTTGCGCACGGTCGCGGCGGGCAGGTGGCCGAACTGCTCCTCGATGTACTTCGAGGACTCGGGCCAGACCCCGTCGCCGTGGGGATAGTCGGAGCCCCACATCAGGGTGTCCTCGCCGATCTCGTGGATCATCTGGGTCCCGATGCGGTCGAACTGGAAGGTCGCCTTGCACTGCCGGCGCCAGTAATCGCTCGGCTTCATGCGCAGGCCCAGGTCGCGGAAGCGATCCTCCCACTCGAAGTCCATGCGATCGAGCGCGTAGGGGAGCCAGCCGATCCCGCTCTCCCCGAACGAGATGCGGATGTTCGGGTAGCGCTCGAGCACCGCGCTGCCGATCACCGCGGCCAGGATGTTGATGAGGTTCATCTGGAAGCCGGAGACGCTCGTGAACATGGCGGCGCGCTTGGTGAGACCAGTCGCCTTCTCCCGCACGCTGGGCGGCATGGTCGGGAAGGTGTGGAAGTGTAGCGGCAGGCCGACCTCGTTCACCGCCTGCCAGAGCGGCTCCCACGACGGGTGCCACATCGGCTCCATGTCCCACGAGCACGACAGCTCGATCCCGCGCAGGCCCATCTTGGCCACCCGGTGGATCTCGCGCACCGCCGCGCCGACATCGCCGTAGGGCAGGCAGGCCAGCCCGACGTGGCGCGCCGGGTAGTGACGGCAGAAGTCCACGAGCCAGTCGTTGTAGATACGGAACATCTCGGCGGCCGCCTCGTGATCGCCGAGCCGGGTGGCCGCGCCCAGGATGCCGAAGATGACCTCGGCCTGCACCCCGTCGCGCTCCATGTCCTGGATCCGGAGATGCGGGTCGGTGGGACGGCGTATCCCCTTCCGGCCGTCATCGTAGAGCCCGGTCGACGCCATCACGTCGGCGCGGTAGTGGAGGCCCGGCACGTACTTCTGCCCCGAGGGCCCGACCCCGCCGACCAGTCCGAACGCGGCCCCGCTCCGCGCCGTCCAGCGCGGCCCGTCGGGCCCGTCGGTGACGAACGGCATGCGGTCGCGCAGCGCCGCCGACGCGTTGGCGGTGAAGAGATCGGGCGGCATCCAGGGCATGTCGATGTGGCAGTCGGCGGAGATCCGGGTGTAGTCCATGGCGTCCCCCTCTGGCCGGTCATGATAAGCCATCGCCGGCCGCAATGCTCGGCCCGGCCCTTGACACCGGCGGGCTCCCCCGCCACCGTTGTCCGATGCGCGCGCCCTCCTCGACCGATCCCTCGAGCCCGGCCCCGACCCGCGCCGGCCACCGGTGGGCGATGGAGGTCGGGCCCCTCGCCGCGATCGTCGTCCTGCTCTGGGCCAAGCTCGTCTACTTCAGCGCGCTCCTGCCCAGCGAGTGGTGGGCACCGGAAGAATCGATCATCAAATGGATGCGCCCGGCCTTTCACGCGGTGAGCGCGGTCCGGGCCCACCCCGAGGTCCTGATGGCGACGCTGGCCGCCCTCCTCCTCCTGGTCGCGACCTTTCTGCTCCTCCCGCGCGTCCCTCGCGTGCTCGCCCTTCTCGCGCTCGACCTGTTCCTGACCTCGCTGGCGATCACCGACCTCGTCCACGTGCGCTACTACGCCGATGTCGTCTCCCTGTCGGACGTGATGATGGCGCCCATGGTGCTGGGGGTGCTCCCGCGCGTCTTCGAGTCGCTCTCCACCCTGAACGCGCTCTACTACCTCGACGTGGCGATCGGCCTGCTCCTCCTGCCCTGGTACTGGCGGGCGGGCC
>DATFUK010000699.1:0-5622 GCA_035260865.1 Candidatus Methylomirabilota bacterium
ACAAGATCGTCCTCCGCATGTACGGGGCCCAGCCGGTGGACGAAGCCGCCGCTCCCGCCCTCTACCGGATCGTCCGCACCCTGGCCACCCGGGCCGGCATCCCGCTGCCGAAGGTCTATATCATCCCGGGCGAGACCCCGAACGCCTTCGCCACCGGCCGCAACCCACAGCACGCGGCCGTGGCCGTCACGGAAGGCATCTTGCGCATCATGAGCGAGGAAGAGCTCGAAGGGGTCCTGGCCCACGAGCTCTCCCACGTCCAGAACCGCGACACCCTGATCATGGCCATCGCGGCCACCCTGGCCGGGGCGATCACTTACATGGCCCACATGGCCCAGTGGGCCATGATCTTCGGCGGCGGCCGCCGGGACAGCGACGACAACGAGTCGGGCGGTGGCGGCCTCATCGGCGGCCTGCTCATGATCGTGCTGGCGCCGCTGGCGGCCACCCTGATCCAGCTCGCGGTCTCGCGCTCCCGGGAGTTCCAGGCCGACGCATCCGGCGCCCAGATGGCGGGCCAGCCGGAGGGGCTGGCCCGGGCGCTCGAGAAGCTCGACATGGCCTCTCGGGTGGCGCCGATGGATGCCACGCCGGCGACCGCGCACCTCTTCATCGTGAACCCGCTCACCGGCGGAGGCTGGACCACGCTCTTCTCGACGCATCCGCCGATCGCGGAGCGGGTCGCGCGGCTGCGCGCCATGGCCCGATCCCAGGCCAGGTAGGTCGATCGTCGGATCCAGCGCAGTCCTCGTAGCGGGCCGGGGGAGACGGAATACCGTCTCCCCTTTTTCTCGGACATGATCGCGACGCGGGAGCTCCGGAAGACCTACGGGTCCAACAGCGTGATCGACGGCGTGTCCTTCGAGCTGGGCGCGGGCCAGTGCCTGGCCCTGCTCGGTCCCAACGGCGCCGGCAAGACCACCCTGCTCCGAATACTCGCCACCCTGCTCCGTCCGACCACCGGCTCGCTCACGATCGGCGGCGCGGACGCCCTCCGCGAGCCCGAGCGCGCGCGCGCGCTCGTCGGCATGGTGGCCCACGGCTCGTACGTCTATGAAGACCTCACCGCGCGGGAGAACCTGCGCTTCTGGGAGACCATGCGGGGAGGCGACACCGCGCCCGCGCGGCTCGACGCCGCCCTCGCCCAGGTGGAGCTGGACGGCGTGGCGGACGAGCGGGTGCGGACGTTCTCGGCGGGCATGAAGCGCCGGCTCGGGCTGGCCCGCGTGCTCCTGGGCCGGGCCCGCCTGCTCCTCCTCGACGAGCCCTTCACCGGGCTCGATCGGCGCGGGCGGAAGTGGGTCAATGAGTTCCTGCTGGGCTTCAAGGCGGGCGGCGGCGCCGCGGTGGTCGCGACCCACAGCTTCGGCGGCGGGCTCGGCGTGGCTGATCGCGTGGCCATCCTGGGCAGCGGCCGTCTCCTGCTGGATCGGCCCGCCGCGGATCTCGCGCCCGAGGAATTGCATCGCCTGTACGAGAGCCTCACCGATTCGGCCGAGGGCGGCCCGTGACCTACGCCCGGCGCGCGTGGATCATCCTCTGGAAAGACCTGCTCATCGAGCGGCGGGCGAAGGAACACGCCAACGCGCTGCTGTTCTTCTGCGTGCTCCTGCTCTTCCTGTTCCAGTTCGCGCTGGGCCCCGATCGCGACCGGCTGGCCGCCGCGGTGCCGGGCCTGCTCTGGCTGGGCTTCATCCTGGCCGGCCTGCTCGGCCTCGGCCGCAGCTTCCTGGGCGAGCGCGAGAACGACTGCTGGGAGGGTCTCCGCCTCACCCCCGGCGACAAGTCGGCCATCTACCTCGGCAAGCTCGCGGGCAACTGCGTGTTGATGACCGCGGTCGAGATCATCCTGGTCGTCCTCTTCGGCGTGTTCTACGACGTGGATCTCTGGACTCCCGCGGCGCCGCTGGCCCTGGTGCTGGCCCTCGGCACCATCGGCCTCGCCGCGGTGGGCACGCTCTTCGCCGCCATGACCACCCAGGTGCGCGCGCGTGAGCTGCTCTTCCCGGTGCTGCTCCTGCCGGTGCAGGTGCCGGTGCTGCTCGCGACCGTGAGCGCGACCCAGGCGCTCCTGCTCGGCCAGCCGCTGGCCGACGTGGCCCACTGGCTCAAGCTGCTCGCCGGCGCCGACCTGGTCTACGTGACGATCGGCCTCCTCACCTTCGAGTTCGTGCTGGAGGGCTGATCCGATGACCCGCGCGCTCGGCCGGCTGACCGTGCTGGGCCTGGTGGCGGGCCTCGCCGCCGGCTTCGGCTACGCGCCCCGGGAGGCCGTGCAGGGCAACGTGCAGCGCATCATGTACCTCCATGTGCCTTCGGTGCTCACCGCCTACCTGGCCTTCGTGCTCGTGCTCCTCGGCAGCATCGGCTACCTGGCCACGCGCCGGGCCGGCTGGGACCGCCTGGCCGCCGCCGCGGGCGAGATCGGCGTGCTCTTCACCGGCCTCACCATCGTCTCCGGCTCCATCTGGGGCAAGCCGACCTGGGGCACGTGGTGGACCTGGGACGCGCGCCTCACCTCGACCGCGGTACTCTTCTGCGTCTACGTGGGCTATCTGCTGCTACGCCGCCTGATCGAGGATCCGGAGGCGCGGGCGCGCTACGCCGCGGTGGTCGGCATCGTGGGCGCGGTCAACATCCCGATCGTGCACTTCTCGGTGACGTGGTGGCGCGCGCTTCACCAGCCGTCTACCATCCTGGGGCCTTCGCTCTCGCCGATCGATCCCGCCATCGGGCTCGCGCTCTTCGTCAACTGGGTGGCCTTCACCCTGCTGTTCGCCTACTTCCTGTCGCGCCGGATGGAGATCGCCCGGCTCGAGGAGCAGACCTGATGCGGTCCAACTGGGGCTACGTCTTCGCCGCGTACGGCATCGCCGCCGTCGTCCTGCTCTCCTACTGGCGCCATCTGGCGCGCCGGACCCGCGCGCTCGCCACCCGCCGGGCCGCGAAGGCGCGGACCGCATGACCCGCCGGGTGAAGTTCCTGGCCGGCGGCCTCGTCATCGTGGCCGCGCTCGCGTATCTCGTCTACGCGGGCGTCACCCAGTCGGTCGTGTACTTCGTCACCCCGAGCGAGCTGGGCGCGGCGCCGGTGGCCGGCAAGGCCTATCGCCTGGGCGGCATGGTCCAGCCCGGCACGCTCGTGTGGGATCCCAAGAGCCTCGACCTGCGCTTCACCCTATCGGACGGCCAGGCCACCGTGCCGGTGCGCCATCGCGGCACGCCGCCCGATCTCTTCGCGGAGTCACGCGGCGCGGTGGTCGAGGGCACGTGGAGCCGCGACGGCTACTTCCAGGCCTCGACGATCCTGGCCAAGCACTCGGAAGAGTACAAGGCGCCGCACGACGCGAGCCAGAAGGGCTTCCAGGAGCTGCTCAAGACGCTGCGGAGCGGCGAGGCCAAGCCGTGACGCCGGAGCTGGGCTACGCGCTGACGGTGGGCGCGCTCGTGCTGGCGCTCTACGGGGCCGGCGCCGGCGCGCTGGGCGGCCTCCGGGGCCGGCCCGATCTGCAGGCCTCCTCGGAGCGCGCGGCCATCGGGGTCTGGCTGCTGATCACCGCGGGCATGCTCGTGCTGGTCTACGCGTTCCTGTCCTTCGACTTCTCGATCCGCTACGTGGCCAACAACACCAACCGCGGCACGCCCTTCTACTACCGCATCACCGCGCTGTGGGGCGCGCTCGAGGGCTCGATCATCCTGTGGGCGTGGATGCTCTCGCTCTACACCCTGATCATGGTGGGCCGCTACCGCCGCACCCAGCCGCAGCTCTACCCGTGGGCGCTCGCGGTGATGCTCGGCATCTCCGCCTTCTTCCTCCTGGTGATGACGATCCCGGCGCCGCCGTTCGAGCGCCTCTCGCCGATCCCCGACGACGGCCGCGGCCTCAATCCGCTGCTCGAGGACTCCGGGATGATCACCCACCCGGTGGCGCTCTACCTGGGCTTCACCGGCTTCACGGTGCCGTTCGCCTTCGCGATGGCCGCCCTCATCGTGGGCCGTACCGGCGACGAGTGGATCACGATCACCCGTCGCTGGACCATCGTCGCCTGGTACTTCCTCTCGCTCGGCCTCCTGATCGGCGGCTGGTGGAGCTACCACGTGCTGGGCTGGGGCGGGTACTGGGCGTGGGACCCGGTGGAGAACGCGGCCTTCATGCCGTGGCTCACCGCCACCGCGTTCCTGCACTCGGTCATGATCCAGGAGCGGCGGCGCATGCTCAAGCTCTGGAACTTGACCCTGATCATCCTGACCTTCAGCCTCACCCTGTTCGGCACCTTCCTGACCCGCTCCGGCATCATCGGCTCGGTGCACGCCTTCACCCAGGGCTCGATCGGCATCTTCTTCCTGGTGTTCCTCTCCCTGGTCATGCTCGGCGCCTTCTCGCTGCTGGCCTGGCGGCTCGAGCGGCTGCGCGGCCAGAGCGAGCTCGACTCGATCTTCTCCCGCGAATCCGCCTTCCTCCTGAACAACCTCTTCCTGATCGCGGCGGCCTTCACCGTGTTCTTCGGCACCGTGTTCCCGCTGCTCTCGGAGGCGGTCCGAGGCCAGAAGGTGAGCGTGGGCGCGCCGTTCTTCAACCTGGTGAACATCCCGATCTTCCTGGCCCTGATCTTCCTAATGGGCGTAGGCCCGCTGATCGCCTGGCGCCGCGCTTCCCTGGAGAATCTGCGCCGCAACTTCCTGATACCGGTGGTGATCGGAGTGGCGGGCGCCGCCCTCTGCCGCGCGCTCGGCGTCGGCAACCTGATCGTGCTGTGCTGCATGGGCCTGGTCGCGTTCGTGGCCGCCACCATCGCGCTCGACTTCTGGCGCGCCGCCCGCGCGCGCCGGCGCACCGGTGACGGCTGGCTCGACGCCACCTGGGGGCTCGCGCTCCGCCAGAACCGGCGCTACGGCGGCTTCATCGTCCACCTGGGCATCCTGGTCGTCGCGCTCGGTGTGGCGGGCTCGCAGGCCTGGTCCACCCAGACCGAGGCCACGCTGAACCGCGGCGAGTCGATGGAGCTGGCCGGCTACACCATCCGCTTCGACGGCCTGCAGGGCGTCGAGGAGTCGAACCACGCCAAGGTGGTCGGCACCTTCACGGTCTCTGACCGCAAGGGGCCCTACACCGTCCTCACGCCGGCCAAGAAGTTCTACCCGCAGGAGCAGACCCCGATCGCGGCGGTGGACTATCGCCTGGGCTTCATGGAGGACCTCTACCTGGTCCTGGGCGAGTTCGCCCGCGACGGCTCCCACGCCACCATCAAGATCCAGGTCAACCGCATGGTCTCGTGGCTCTGGATCGGCGGCTTCCTGCTGACGCTGGGCGCGGCCCTGGCCATCGTGCCGGAGCCGCGGCGCACCCCGGCCGTGGCGCGCGCGGGCCAGACCGCGGCGGCATGAGCGGCCGCTCTCGCATCCTGCGCTGGGCGATCCCGCTGGCGGTGGTCCCGGTGCTGGTGCTGCTGGCCTACGGCTTCCGCACCGACCCGCGGGACATCCCTTCGCCGCTCCTCGGCAGGCCCGCGTCTCCGTTCAAGCTGACCGCGTTCGACGGCAAGCCGGTGGCCCTCGAGTCGCTCCGCGGCCAGGTGGTGGTCGTGAACTTCTGGGCCTCGTGGTGCTACCCCGCCTGCTACGA
>DATFUK010000700.1:0-5459 GCA_035260865.1 Candidatus Methylomirabilota bacterium
GCGCCTGCGCCACGAGACCGAGTCGCTGATCCTCCCCGGCGAGGACGCGGACCTGCGGCGCTACCTGGCCGAGCGCCGCGCCGACGGCATCCGGCTCAACCTGAACCAGCTCGGCGAGGCGATCCTGGGCGAGGAGGAGGCCGCGCGCCGGCTCGAGGCCTACCTGGCCCTGCTGGCCCGCGACGACGTCGAGTACATCTCGGTGAAGGTCTCCTCGGTGTCGAGCCAGCTCGAGCTGAGCGCGTTCCGCCCCACCGTGGAGGTCGTGAAGGACCGGCTTCGCGCCCTCTACCGCCAGGCGCTCGCGCATCACTACCAGCACCCGGACGGCCGCGTCACGCCCAAGTTCGTCAACCTCGACATGGAGGAGTACCGCGATCTCGACCTCACGGTGACCGCGTTCCAGGAGGTCCTGAACGAGGACGAGTTCATGGCGCTCGCGGCCGGCATCGTGCTGCAGGCCTACCTGCCCGAGTCGCATCGCGTGCAGCGCGGCCTCGTGACCTGGGCGGTCGCGCGCTGCGCGCGCGGCGGCGCGCCGATCAAGCTGCGCGTGGTCAAGGGCGCCAACCTGGCGATGGAGCGCATCGAGGCCGACCTGCACGGCTGGCCACAGGCGCCGTTCGCGCGCAAGGTCGAGGTGGACGCCAACTTCAAGCGCATGATCGAGTACGGCTGCCGCCCCGAGCACGCCCGCGCCGTTCATCTCGGCATCGCCAGCCACAACCTCTTCGACGTGGCCCACGGGCTCGTGCTGCGCGAGGAGCGCGGCGTGGAGGAATGGGTGGAGTTCGAGATGCTGGAGGGCATGGCCAACCACCAGGCGCGCGTGGTGCAGGCGCGGGCGGGCGGGCTGCTGCTCTACGCGCCGGTGGTGCGCGCCGAGGACTTCCACAGCGCGATCGCCTACCTGGTCCGCCGGCTCGACGAGAACACCGCGCCGGACAACTTCCTCCGCCACGTGTTCGGCCTCGAGCCGGGCTCGCCGGACTGGGATCTCGAGCGCGATCGATTCCTCGGCGCCTTCGACCTGGTGGACGGGTTGCCGGACGCGCCGCGCCGCACCCAGGACCGCGGGGCCGAGGCGGTCTCGAAGCCCGCGGCGGGTGATCGCTCGGCGCCCTTCGTGAACGAGCCCGACACGGACTGGGCGGTCGCGGCCAACCGGGAGTGGATCGATCGGATCCGGGCCGAGTGGCGGGAACGGCCGGTGGAGCCGGTGCCACTCCAGGTCGGAGGGACGCTGGTGGTCGGCGCCGCGCGGGTCGACGGCCGCGACCGCTCGCACCCCGGGCGCGTCGCCTATCGCCACGCGCTGGCCGACCGCGCGCAGGTGGGCCACGCGCTCGACGCCGCCCGCGCCGCGCAGCCCGCCTGGGGCGGCCGTCCGGCCGCGGAGCGCCGGCGCCTGCTCGACGCCGCGGGGGCCGTGCTCGCCCGACGGCGGGGTGATCTGGTGGGCGCCATGATCGTCGACGGCGCCAAGACGGTGCCCGAGGCGGACCCGGAGGTCTCCGAGGCGATCGACTTCGCGCGCTACTACGCGCGGGCCCTCGGCGCGGGCGACGTGGTGGACGGCTGCCGGCTCGAGCCGCTGGGCGTGGTGGTCGTCGCGCCGCCGTGGAACTTCCCGCTCTCGATTCCCGCCGGCGGCGTGCTGGCCGCGCTGGCCGCCGGCAACGCGGTGCTCCTCAAGCCCGCGCTCGAGGCGGTGCTGGTCGGCTGGCACCTGGCCAACGCGCTCTGGGAGGCCGGCATCCCGCGGGAAGTCCTCCAGTTCGTGCCGTGTCCGGACGACGAGGTCGGCCGCGCGCTCATCACGGATCCGCGCGTGGACGCGGTGATCCTGACCGGCTCGGTGGAGACCGCCCGGCGCTTCCTCGAATGGCGCCCCGAGCTGCGGCTGTTCGCCGAGACCAGCGGCAAGAACGCGATCATCGTGACCGCGCTCGCGGACCGCGATCAGGCCGTGCGCGATCTCGTCCGCTCGGCCTTCGGCCACAACGGCCAGAAGTGCTCCGCGGCGAGCCTCGCGATCTGCGAGGCGGAGGTCTACCACGACGCGGCCTTCCGCCGCCAGCTCCGTGACGCGGCGGCGAGCCTCGCGGTGGGCAGCGCCTGGGAGCCGGCCAGCCGCGTCACCCCGCTCACCCAGCCGCCGGGGCCCGCGCTGCGGCGCGCCCTCACCACGCTGGATCCCGGCGAGGAGTGGCTGCTCGAGCCGCGGTCGCCGAGCCGCGAGGCGCCCCTCTGGTCGCCGGGCATCAAGCTGGGCGTGCGGCGTGGCTCGTTCTTCCATCGGACGGAGTGCTTCGGGCCGGTCCTCGGGCTCATGCGCGCGGCCGATCTCGACGAGGCGATCGAGCTCGCGAACGATCAGCCGTTCGGGCTCACCAGCGGGCTCGAGTCGCTCGACGATCGCGAGGTCGCGCGCTGGCTCGATCGCCTCGAGGCCGGGAACCTTTACGTCAATCGCGCGATCACCGGGGCCATCGTGGGCCGCCAGTCCTTCGGCGGCTGGAAGGCGTCATCGGTCGGCCCGGGCGCCAAGGCGGGCGGGCCGAACTACGTGCTCCAGCTCTGCCGCGCGCACCAGGAGAGCGCGCCGGGCGATGAGCCGGCGGCCGTGCTCCGCGCGGCGGCGGATAGCTACGAGCGGGCGTGGCGGGAGCACTTCTCGGTGCCCCACGAGCCGATCCGCCTGCTCGGTGAGCGCAACGTGTTCCGCTATCGCCCGTGTCATCGTGTGCTCGTGCGGGGCGAGGCGGCCACCCCGATCGGGCGGCTCGCGCTCGACCAGGTCCTGCTCGCCGCGCGTACCTGCGGGACGCCGCTGACCGTGAGCCTGTCGGCCGGCGAGCCCGGCGCCTGGCCCGCGGCGGCCGGCGAGGTCGAGGTGGTGGCGGAGCCCGAGGCCGCGCTCATCGCGCGTCTGGTCGGTGCGGGCGTCGAGCGGCTGCGCGCGCTCGAGCCGGTCTCGCGCGAGCTGCGCGCGGCGGCCCACGCCGCCGGGCTGGTGGTGCTCGACGGCCCCGTGCTGTCGGTGGGCCGGCTCGAGCTCCGGCACTACGTGCGGGAGCAGACGGTGTCCCGCGTGATTCATCGCTACGGGGCCGTGATGCGGCCCGACCAGGGAGAGGCCACATGACGATCAAGCTGGATCACACCATCGTGCCCGCGAAGGACAAGCAGGCCGCCGCGGAGCTCTTCGCCGACATCTTCGGCCTGACCGTGAAGCCCAGGCCGGGCTACTTCGTCCAGGTGCAGATCAACGAGAGCCTGACCTTCGACTTCGCCGATGCCGACGAGTTCGAGGATCACGCCTCGCATCACTACGCCTTTCACGTGAGCGACGAGGAGTTCGAGGGCATCTGGAGCCGCGTGAAAGCTCGGGGGATCGGTTACGGCAGCGCCCCGGACCAGCCGGCCAACGGCCGGCTCTACACCCATCGGGGTGGGCGCGGCTTCTACTTCAAGAGCCCGGACCACCTGCTCGAGGTGATGACCGTGCCCGAGACGGGCAGCTAGCGCGCCGGTCAGCGCACTTCGAGACGCGGGGCTTTCACGAGGTCGGCGGCCGGGGTATCCGGCAGGGCCGCGGCCGGCCGCGGCAGCTCCCGGCCGACCTTCTCGCGCAGGCGGTCGAGCAGCTCGCGATAGGACGAGCCGCGGATCACGCGATCGAACTGCGCCCGGTAGTTGGTGACCAGGCTGAGACCGTCGATCGTGACGTCGCGCACCATCCAGCGGCGGCCCAGGTAGACCATGTCGTGCTCGAGGAGCACCTGGCGGCCGCCGCGGCGGCCGATGGCCGTGCGCACCACCGTCCGATCGCGGCCGAGGGACTCTCCGAGGTAGTACACCGTGATGCCTCCCTTGCTGCCGTCGACCTCGGCCACCGACGCCAGCCAGTAGACGAAGCCGCGCTGGACGAAGCTGGCGAAGATGGAGCGGAACTCGGTCTGCTCGCTCGTGCTGCGCGCCTGCCACTGCGCGCCGAGGGTCTGCTCCGCGGCGCCCGCGAAGTCGAACGTCCGGCCGACCAGGAGGCGGACCGCGTTCAGGCGCTCGAGCGGCTGCTCCGCGGTGGCCGGATCGGTGATGATCCGGTTGGCCTCGAGGAACGTCGACCGGAGCGATTCGGTCGCGGTCGATGGGTCGGCACCGGCCGCATGCAGTTGCACGGCAAGAAGGCATGCGAGGGCGGTGATCGAAGACAGGACGCCGGGTCGGGACATGAGGGATGCCGGATGCTTGCATCGCACATGCCACGGCGCCGAGCGCTGAATCCGCCCTGCCGAGTGGGGAAAGGCCGCGTGGCCTGGCCGCCTGGCCCTGCGACCGGTAGGTCTTACCGGCAGAAAGTACGTGGAGTCGGCTAGAGCACCAGCTCTCGCGCGACGCCGCGCATGTCCATCTCGTAGTCGAGCCCCTGGATCGGCGGGCGGCTCGGATACCAGTGCACGCCGTGAATGGCGGCGGGGCCCGCCGGCTTCAAGACCTCGTCGAGCACGAGGGCGTGGATGGGCTGCGCGGTGTAGATGTCGATCGCGGTGACGCGGCGGAAGTCGCCGCCGAGCGTGCGCAGGCGGTCCTGCATGATGGCCATCACGAAGCGCGCCTTCTCGCGCATGCCGTCCGCCGAGGTGTCGCCGTGGCGCACGATGCCGTCGGGGCCCTGCGCGCGGTCCCGGAGCTCGCCCGCGCCGGCGACGATGAAGGTGGGCCCGGAGAAGGCGGGCTCGGGCGTGGCGCCGGGCTGCGTGTAGGAGAAGGCGTACAGCGACGGCTCCGACGGCGCGGCCGCGACCGGGGCCACGTTGGTCCGCGGGATCGGGTTGTCCTCGCCCACCAGGATGTCCCACTCGGCGAGGAGCTTGCGGTAACCCTCGTTGAAGCCGGCGAACCCGTCGAAGGTGAAGGGCGCGGGGCTCCGCAGCTCGATCCCGCAGAGCGCGGTCCTCGCGCGCTTCACCTCGCGGAGATGCCGCTCGATGCGCGCGAAGCCGTCCCGCCAGGGCACCGGCGCGGTGAGCGTCACGTGGACGATCTCGTGGCCGGCTCGGGCCACGGTGCCGCACGAGAACGCGCTGATGCCGGGCATGTAGCGGTAGTCGCCGGTCGGATGGTCACGGAGCATGGGACGGCCTCTCGATCAGGAAGTTGCCGGCCTCGAAGGGCACGGGCGGCGCGGCGGAGTCGAAGGACACGCCGATCGGGTCACGGCCCGCGGCGAGCGCGTCGAGCTGGAGGTTGAGCAGGCGGCGGACGAGGGCCACCCCGCGGTCGCTCGACACCAGGTTCTCCTCGGAGTGGAGCGTGATGGGGCCCTGGCCGACCTGCGCCTCGTAGTCGCCGGGGAAGTCGCGATGCTCGACGGCGCTCAGCTCCTCCCAGAGCTTGCCGTTGAGCCGCGAGCGGACGCTCGCGATCTCCCCGGGGTTCCGCACGCGCCCCGC
>DATFUK010000701.1:0-2667 GCA_035260865.1 Candidatus Methylomirabilota bacterium
CGAGACCCTCTCGATGGCCGAGTTCGCCCGGCTCGCCGCCACGGCGGGCTAGCCCTGTTCCTTGGGCCCGGCTAGGGCCCGGTGGTAGGATGAAAAATCCGCAATGAACACCACTTACAGGCCAGATCCCGTTCCGATCGACTCGCCCGGCGAACCCGCGCTCAGGTGCATTCCCCTGGGCGGCCTGGGCGAGATCGGGCTCAACATGATGCTGATCGAGTGCGGCCCCGACATCCTGGCGGTGGACTGCGGCCTGCTCTTCCCGGACGACGAGATGCCCGGCGTCGATTTCGCCATCCCGGACTTCGCGTACCTCCGCGATCGGCGCGACGCGTTTCGCGCGGTGGTGCTCACCCATGGCCACGAGGATCACATCGGGGCCCTGTCCTACCTGCTGCGGGAATTCCCGGTGCCGGTCTACGGCACGCCGCTGACCCTGGCGATCGCCAAGCACCGCCTCGCCGAGCACGGCGTGCTCGATCAGGCCGACCTGCGCGCCTACGCGCCGGGCGATCGCCTCGTGATCGGCGGCTTCACGGTGGAGCCGATCCGCGTGACGCACTCGATCGCCGACGGCATCGGCCTCGCGATCGAGACGCCGCTCGGCACCGTGGTCCACACCGGCGACTTCAAGCTCGACGCGCACCCGGTGGATCGCCGGCAGCCGGACTACTCGCGCTTCGCGGCGCTGGGCGAGCGCGGCGTGCTCGTGCTGTGCTCGGACTCGACCAATGTCGGCCGTCCGGGGCACACCGGCTCGGAGACCCTGGTAGGGGAGGCGCTCGCCGGCCGCTTCGCGGAGGCGCCCGGGCGCATCATCGTCGCCACGTTCGCCTCCCACGTCCACCGCATCCAGCAGGTGCTCGACCTGGCCGCGCAGTGCCACCGCCACGTCGCGCTGCTCGGCAAGAGCATGATGACGAACGTGGCGGTCGCCCAGGAGATGGGCTATCTCACGGTGCCGGAGGGCCTGATCCTGCCGCTCGAGGAGCTGGCCGAGCTGCCCGCCCAGCGCCAGGTGATCGTCTCCACCGGCAGCCAGGGCGAGCCCAACTCGGCGCTCTCGCTGATCGCGGCGGGCGATCACAAGTACGTCCACGCGGGGCCGGGCGACCTGGTGATCTTCTCGTCGCGCGTGATCCCGGGCAACGAGCGCGTGATCGGCCGCGTGATCAACGCGCTCCTGCGCCGCGGCGCGGAGGTGCTCTGGGAGGACGTGGCCTTCGTCCACGTCTCCGGGCACGCGAGCCAGGAGGATCTCAAGCAGATGCTCGCGCTCACCCGGCCGCGCTACTTCGTGCCGGTGCACGGCGAGTTCCGACACCTGCTCCAGCACGCGCGGCTGGCCGAGGGCGTGGGGATCCCCAAGGACCGCATCTTCCTCATCGAGGACGGGCTCGGGCTCGAGGTCACCGCCTCCGGCACCCGGGTGCTCGGCGGCTACCCGGCCGGGCCCGTGCTGGTGGACGGCAAGGGCGTGGGTGACGTGGGTAGCGTGGTGCTTCGCGACCGCCAGCTCCTCGCCGAGGCGGGCATGCTGGTGATCGCGTTGACCATCGACCGCACCACCGGGTTGATCGTGGCGGGACCCGAGATCGTCTCGCGCGGGTTCGTATACATGAAGGAGGCGGATGCCCTGATGGAGGAGGTCAAGACCGCGGTGCGGGACGCCCTGGCCGCCCGGCGGGAGCCGGAGGCCTTCGACCGCGAGCTGGTGGGCGCCATGGTGCGCAGCGCGGCGCGGCGATTCATCAACCAGCGGTTCCAGCGCAAGCCGGTCGTGCTGCCCGTGATCCTGGAGGTCTGATGGCGGAGAAGGTGACGATCGAGAAGATCCTACCCCCCGGCCCGCGCGAGAGCGCCCGCGACGGGGCGCCCCGGCGCCGGGGGCCACGGCAGGGAAAAGCCGAGCCCGGCCGGTGGGTACGCGAGGCCAAGGGCATTCTCGCCCTGGCCCTGGCCGGCTTCGGGTTCGTGGCGCTCTACGCCTACGATCCGATGGTGCACCCGCTCGACCAGTCGAGTCCGGTCGGCCCGGTCGGGGCCTGGCTCGGCTGGGGCTCCTTCCAGGCTTTTGGCTACGCGGGATACCTGTTCCCGGTCCTGCTGGCGCTGTATGGCGTCTCGGCCTTCGTGCGGCCTCGCGTGGCCCACGGCTGGCAGGCCGGAGTCGGGCTCTTGATCCTGCTGGTGAGCGCCACCGGCGTCCTGGCTCGCGCGTCCGACACGCTGGCCGAGTACCGGCTGCACAAGGGAGGCGTGGTGGGCTGGGCGGTCTCCGAATCGCTCCGGGTCTCCATCGGCACGGCGGGCACCTGGATCGTCCTGCTCGCCCTGATCCCGGTCGGCGTGCTCTTCGTCACGCGTATCCCGTACAGCGTGCTCTCGCGCACGCTGCGGGCGCGCTTCGGGCGGCTGCGGCGTCCGGAGGGCAAGAAGAGCCTCCGGGGGAGCCCGGCGTCGGCGGACCTGCCCCTGATGGCCGCGGTGCCGCCGGGGGGCTGGCCGGCGACCGATCAGCCGGCCGCGCCGCCGCCCTTCGTGGTGAAGGAGCAGCCCAAGGTCAAGTCGGGGCTCACCGACAAGGGGCTCGCCTGGCAGGAGACGTTCGACTTCGGCAAGGGCGGCGCGGAGGCGTTCAAGCTGCCCGCGGTCGGCCTGCTCGCG
>DATFUK010000702.1:0-2402 GCA_035260865.1 Candidatus Methylomirabilota bacterium
TCGCCCACCAGCGCGTAGGAGAGGCGCTCGTGGCCGCCGATATTGCCGGCCAGCACGGTGCCGGTGTGGATACCGATGCCGTTGCGCAGGGCCGGCCGGCCCGCCGCCTCGCGGCGCGCGTTCCAGGCCTGGAGCCGCTCCCGCATCTCGATCGCGGCGTGCACCGCCCGCCCGGCGTGATCGCGGGCGGCGATGGGCGCGCCGAACACCGCCTCGATCTCGTCGCCGATGAACTGGAGCACGAGGCCCCCGTGCGCGCGAATGGCCTGGTCCATCTCGGTGAAGTATTCATTGAGGTCGCGCACCACCTGGCGCGGCTCGGTGGCCTCCACCCACGGGGTGAAGTCGCGCAGGTCCGCGAACAGCAGGGTGGCCTCGATGAGCTCGCCCTCGCCGCGGACACGCCCGGCGAGGATCGCGTCGCGGATCTCGGGCGTGACGTACTTGCCGAAGGTCTCCTTCACCATCTCGCGCTCGCGCAGGCCGTGCAGCATGCGGTTGAAGCCCTCGGCCACCGCCCCGATCTCGTCGGTGCTCACCACCGGCGCGCGCCCGTCGAGCCGGCCCCGCTCCACTTCGGCCATCGCGGCCTCCACGTCCCGGAGCGGCGCGGCCACGCTGTTGGCCGCGAAGATCGAGAGCCCGATCGCGGCCGCGATCCCGACGCCGACCAGGAAGAGGATGGTCACGCGCAGGGTCGCGACGATCTCTCCCGCGGTCGCCGCGTCCGCGTCCTGCAGCCCGAGGGCTCGCGTGTAGGAGAGAATGCCGAGGATCGCGGGCGGCATCACGCCGATCAGCAGGAAGATCGCGAGCAGCCGCGTCCGGACCGTCAGGTGAGGGACGCGCGGCACCGCGCGGAGGTCTCCCTCGGGAAAGAAGAACGGCAGGCGCCGGCGCCAGGCGTGCTCGCTGGCGAAGAAGATGAAGGCGGTGGTCACGGAGCCGGCGATCACGGTCAGGCCGAAGACCTGGCGCGCCGCCTGGGAGAATGTCAGGTAGCCCTTCAGGAACGGGATCCCGACGCCGTAGATGAGCCCGGCCAGGACCCATCCGGTGAAGGTGAGCCCGGCCAGGAAGTAGGGGAAGAGGAGCGCCCGCCGGCGGATCATCGCGGCCTCTCGTGGCGAGAGCGGCTCTCCGAGACCGGCCCGGGCGAGCGGAGCCAGCCACCGGGAGCCGAACCGCTGGCCGATGACGACGAGCGCGGCGAAGATGACGATCGAGTACACGATCTCCGGGAGGCCGGCCCGCGACCCGCCGGTCGTCGAGGGGTCGACGACGCGAAAGTACAGGAACGCGACGATGGCGCCGAGCAGGTTGCCGACCGCGTTGATGATCCGCTGCTGGGTTGCGGGGTTCGGCGGCTGGGCCATGCCGTGATTGTAACCGCCGGTTGGCAGCCGGCTAGGCCTCCCGTCGGCGCGGACTCAGCGCGGCCAGCGCGGTCAGCACCACCGCGAGGTCCTCGCCGCCGTGCCCCGTCCCGGCCGCGGCGGCATAGAGCCGCTCGGCGGTGTCGGTCAGCGGAAGGGCGGCCCCGGCCGCGGCCGCCGCATCCTGGATGAGGTGGGGGTCCTTCATGAAGAGATCGAGCTTCATCTGGGCCGGGTATTCCCCGCGCACCATCAACGGTCCGCGGAGCTCCAGCATGCGCGAGCCCGCCGCGCTGCCCACGAGCACTTCCAGCGCCACCGCGGGGTCGAGCCCGGCCCGGCGTGCGAGATGGAGCGCCTCGGCGGCGGCCACGCTGTGCAGCGCCACGAGCAGGTTCGCCACGAGCTTGAGCACCATGGCCTGCCCGGCCGCCCCGATGTAGACCGCGCGCGGGAGCATGGACTCGAGCAGCGGGCGCCAGCGCTCGAACACCCGGCGCTCCCCGCCCACGAAGAGCACGCCCTCGCCGCGCGCCACCACTCCGCTGGTGCCGCTGACCGGGCAGTCGAGGAAGTCGAGGCCGCGCGCCCGGCTCTCCGCGGCGAGCCGCGCGGTCAGCGCGGGCGAGATCGTGCTCATCTGGATGAGGACCTGGCCGGGTTTCCCGGCCGCCGCCACGCCGTCGGGCCCGAGGACCGCGGCCTCGACCGAGGGCAGGGTGGGCAGCAGAACGCACACCGCCTCGCTCGCGAGAGCGACCGCGCGCGCCGAGGCGGCCGCCTCGCCGCCCATGCCGAGCAGCGCCCGCACGCGGTCGGGCGCGGTGTCGAAGCCCACCACGCGATGCCCGGCCTTGAGCAATCGCCCGGCCACCGCCGTGCCCAGCAGCCCCACGCCTACCACTCCGATCGTCATGTGAGCAGGAGATAGCACAGGGCGAGGGGGATTGCTATTGACCGCCCCGCGGAGGCCCGGGTAGGCTGGGGGGCCTCCCACGGAGGGGGCGTCGATGCCGACGGAGACCG
>DATFUK010000703.1:0-11736 GCA_035260865.1 Candidatus Methylomirabilota bacterium
CGCGTCCAGGACATCTCGGAGACGTGCACGAGGCCCTCGACGCCCGGCTCCAGCTCCACGAAGGCCCCGTAGTTGGTCAGGCTCACGATGCGCCCGTTCACCTTGCCGCCCACCGGGTAGCGGTCGTCGACGTTGGCCCACGGGTCGGAGGACTTCTGCTTGTAGCCCAGCGAGACCCGGCCGGTCTCGCGGTCGAAGTGCAGCACCACCACCTCGACCTGGTCGCCGATCTGGAAGATCTCGGAGGGATGCCCCACCCGGCCCCACGACATGTCGGTGACGTGCAGGAGCCCGTCGATGCCGCCCAGGTCGATGAAGGCGCCGTAGTCGGTCAGGTTCTTCACGGTGCCGGTCAGGACCATGCCCTCGGAGAGCACGGAGAGGGTGTGCTTCTTCTTCTCCTCGCGCTCCTCTTCGAGCATCGCCCGGCGCGAGAGGACCACGTTGCCGCGGCGCCGGTTCAGCTTGATGACCTTGGCCCGGATGGTCTGGCCGACCATCGCGCCGAGGTTCTTGACCGGCCGCAGGTCGACCTGGGAGCCGGGCAGGAACGCCCGCACCCCGACGTCCACCGCGAGCCCGCCCTTGACCACCTCGGCGACCCGGCCTTCGACCGGGGTGCCCGCGTCGTGGGCCTTCGAGATCTGGTCCCAGACCTTGATCTTGTCCGCCTTGTCCTTGGAGAGGACGATCAGCCCCTCGTTGTCCTCCTTGGACTCGAGGTAGACCTCGATCTCCTCGCCGACCTTGGGCAGCACGCCCGCGTGCCGGAACTCCTCGATGGCGATCGTGCCCTCGCTCTTGTAGCCGATGTCGACGAGCACCTCGCTGTCGCGCACCTCGACCACGCGGCCGCGGACTACCTCGCCCTCCTCGACGTCACTGACGCCGCGGTTGAACCAGTACTCCATGCTCTCCTCGGAGGCGTCGCCTACCTCCTTCACTGCGCCTGCGAGGGTCTTCGACTTCTTGTTGTCGCTGTCCATGACTCCACCTCTCCTTGGATCCATCTATATTGTCGGCCGCGCCGTCCTGCCGCGGTCGGCATCCCAGCCGTGCTTCGCTGCTTCAGGCCCTTCCTTGCTGCTCCCGGAGCTGCGCGATCGCCCGCATCATCTCCTGGGCCGCTTCACGATACGCTTCCTTGCGTCCCTCGTCACCCGCTCTCTTGCCCTCCCGCTTGAAGCTCAGCGGGGGCCCGAACGTCACCCGCACCTTCCCGGGCCGGGGCAACACCCGCCCCCTCGGCAGCGCCGCGCCGCTTCCCGACACGTAGACCGGCACCACCGGTGCGCCGCTCAGCACCGCCAGCATGCCCACCCCGGGCCGCCCGGCGCGCGGCGCCTCGCCTTCCACCCCCCGCGTGCCCTCCGGAAACACGAGGATCGCGCGGCCCTCCTGCAGCAAGGCCAGCGACCCCTTCAGGGCCCGCATGTCCGAGCCGTCCCGGCGCACCGGCCGCGCGTTGAGCGATCGGATCAGCCGCCCGAAGAGCGGGATGCGAAACAGCTCCTCCTTGGCCATGAAGTAGACTGGCCGCCTTACCGAGCCGCCCACCAGCGGTGGGTCGAGCACGCTCACGTGATTGGACACGATCAGCACCGGGCCGGTGGCGGGCACGAGCTCCCGGCCCACCGCCTCCAGCCGGAACAGGAGGCGCATCAGCACCACCGCGATCGGCTTCAGGATCGCGTACAGCATCTCGCCTGTTCGATCACCCGTAGCAGCCCGTCCACCACTTCGGTGACGCCGTGGCCGGTCGTGTCCACCACGACCGCGCCGTCCGGCTTCACCAGCGGGGCCAGTGCCCGCTCCATGTCCTGCCGATCACGCCGGGCGATGTCCTCCCGCACCGTCTCCAGATCGCCGCCCAGCCCCCGCGCCACCAGGTCGTCACGCCGGCGGCGGGCCCGCGTGTCGAGATCGGCGTCGAGGTAGAACTTCACCTCGGCCTCCGGCCACACCACGCTGCCGGTGTCGCGCCCCTCGAGGACCGCGCCGCCCGACGCGGCGAGGCCCCGCTGGATGGGCGTCATCTTATCTCTCACCGCGCCCAGCGTCGTCAACCGCGACGTGAGCCGGCTGATCGCGGGCGTGCGGATCTCCGCGCTGACGTCCCGGCCGTTGACCAGCACGCGCGGGCCGTCGAGCCGCACGCTGGTCCGATCGAGCACCCCGGCCAGCGCGGGGCCGTTCTCGAGGGGCACCCCCGCCTCCTGGACCGCCCACGCGAGCCCGCGGTAGAGCGCGCCGGTGTCGATCAGGGTGAAGCCCAGCCGGCGGGCCACCTCCGCGGCCACCGTGGACTTGCCCGCACCCGCCGGCCCGTCGATGGTCACCACGATGTCGCGCTGCCCGGCCTTCATTGCGTCGCCTTTAGACGTTTACTGCAGAGACCTTTACGGCTCTTTTGTATCCGTTCGGCTCGCCTTCGGCTTCGTCTCACACTGCTGCGCCTCACAAAACCGCCTCTCTCACGCGGCGGATGCGGTCGAGCGCGGCCTCGATGGCGGCCGCGTCCCCGGCGTCGATCAGGCGCTCCAGCTCGTCGAGCGCCGCGCGGAACGCGCCGAGGGCTTCTCGCAGGCCCGCGCGGTTCTCCTGGAAGATTTCGCGCCACATCTGCGGGTCGGAGGCCGCGATGCGGGTGGTGTCCTTGAACCCGCGCCCCGCGATCTCGAAGAAGCGCGGGTCCATGCGCACCACCGCGTCCACTAGGGCGTCGGCCACCAGGTGCGGCAGGTGGCTGACCGCGGCGGTGGCGCGATCGTGGGTCACCGGATCGAGGGTCACCAGCCGCGCGCCGAGCGCTTCCCAGAACGCGGCCACCCGCTTGACCGCGTGCGAGTCGGTGCGCTCGGTGGGCGTGAGGATCACGGTCGCGCCCTGGAAGAGGTCGGGCCGCGAGACCCGGTAACCGCTCTGCTCCGAGCCGGCCATCGGATGGCTGCCCACGAAGGCGATCGGCCGCCCGTCGCGCGCGAGCGCCTCCGCCGCCTCGACGATGCCGGCCTTGGTGCTGCCCACGTCGGTGAGCACCGCCTCCGCGGGGAGCGCCTGCCAGACCGCGGGGAGCAGCGCGGTGAGCGTGGCCACCGGAGTGGCGAGCAGGCAGAAGTCGGAGCCGGCCACCCCGTCCTCCAGGCTGGTGCTGACGCGATCGACCATGCCCTCGCGAAGCGCGGGCTCGAGCCGCGCCCGATCCCGCCCCACCGCCACGATCTCGTCGGCCAGCCCCTGCGCGCGGGCGCCCTTCGCGACCGATCCGCCCAGGAGCCCGAGCCCGACCAGACTGAGGCGTCGGATCACGCGTTCTTGGCTCCCGCGAGGACCTTCTTGAGCGCCTTCACGAACCGCCGGTTCTCCTCGGGGGTGCCGATGGTGACCCGCAGCGCGCTCTCCATCCCGAAGCTCGTCATCGGCCGCACGATCACGCCTTCCTTGAGCAGCCAGTGGAAGACCTCGCTCGCGCTGCGGCCCACGTCCACCAGGATGAAGTTGGCGCGCGAGGGCGCGAACTTCAGCTTCATGCCGGTGAACTCGTCGCTCAGGAACGCGCGCCCCGCCTCGATCATCCGCAGGCACTCCACCACGTGGGAGTCGTCCTCCAGGGCGGCGAGCGCGGCGGCCTGGGCCACCGAGTTGACGTTGAAGGGCTGGCGGATGCGGTTGAGCAGCGAGATGCAGTCCGGGTCGGCGACCCCGTAGCCCACCCGCAGGCCGGCGAGGCTCGCCGCCTTGGAGAAGGTGCGCAGCGCGGCGACCTTGCGGCCCTGCTTGAGGTAGGCGAGCGAGTCGGGGAAGTCGGGCCCGTGCGCGAACTCGACGTAGGCCTCGTCGAACACCACGATGACCTTGTCGGGCACCCGCGCCATGAAGTGCTCGACCTCGTCGCCGGTCACGATGGTGGCGGTCGGGTTGTTCGGGTTCGCGATGAACACCATCTTGGTCATGGGGGTGATCGCGCGGGCCATCGCCTCCAGATCGAGGCGCTGGTCCTTGAGGGTCACCACCACCCGGATGCCGCCGACCGCCTGCACGATCATCGGGTAGACCACGAAGGAGGGATGCGGGATCACCGCCTCTTCCCCGGGCCGCAGGAAGGCGCGCACCATCAGCTCGATCAGGTCATTGGACCCGTTGCCGAGGATGACGTGATCGGAGGTGAGGCCGTGGCGCCGCGCGATGGCCTTGCGCAGGTAGTACCCGCTCCCGTCCGGATAACGGTTGACGTGGGTGAGCGCCGTCTGCATCGCCTTCATGACCCGGTCAGACGGGGCGAGCGGGTTCTCGTTGGAGGCGAGCTTGATGACGTCGCTGATGCCGAGCTCGCGCTCGAGCTCCTCGATCGGCTTGCCGGGCTCGTAGGGCGCGATGCCCAGGATGTGATCGTTGGCCAGTGATTCCCAGGACGCACTCATGTTCGGATACTCCTCACGCGGCCGGGTACGAGCCGAGGATCTTCAGGAACTGGCAGCGCTCCCGGACCTCGGCCAGCACGTTCCGGACGTTTTCGGTCTCGCTATGCCCCTCGAAGTCCACGAAGTTGACGTACTCCCAGGGGCGACGTTTTGTGGGTCGGGACTCGATCTTGGTCAGGTTGAGCCGGTGGGCCGCGAACGGCTTCAGGATGCTGTAGAGCACGCCCGGCTCGTTCTTCATGGAGAAGAGGATGGACGTCTTGTCCCGCCCGGTGGGGGCGACCGCCTGGCGTCCGATCACGAGGAAGCGGGTGGAGTTCGCGGGGTTGTCCTCGATGCGGCCCCGCAGGATGGGCACCCCGAACACCTGCGCGGCCATGTCGGAGGCGATCGCGGCCACCGTCGCGTCGTCGCGCGCGCGCTCCACCGCCGCCGCGGTGGAGGACATCTCCTCGGTGACCGCCTCCGGCATGTGGGCGGCGAGCCAGCCGCGGCACTGGGCGAGCCCCTGCGGGTGCGAGCACACCACCTTGATCTCGCCGAGCTCGGCCCCCCGCGAGATGAGGTGCTGCGAGATGTCGAGCGTCATCTCGCCGGTGATCGTCACGTCGGAGTCGAGGAGCCGGTCGAGCGTCACGTTGACCGCCCCGTCGGTCGAGTTCTCCACCGGCACCACCCCGAACTCGGCCCGGCTGCGCTCCACCTCGTCGAAGATCTCCGCGATGGTGCGCACCGCCACCAGCTGCGCGGAGGAGCCGAAGCGGCGGGTCGCGGCCTGGTGCGTGAAGGTGCCCGGCGGGCCGAGGTACGCGACCTCCAGCGGGTGCTCGAGCGCGAGCGAGGCGGAGAGGATCTCCCGCCAGATAGCTCGGATCGCCTCGCCCGCGAGCGGACCTCCGGTCAATCCGACGAGACGGTCGAGAACCTGGGCTTCGCGCTCGGGAATGTAGTACGGAAGACCCTGCTGCCTCTTGAGCTCGCCGATCCGGAGGGCGGCGGTACCGCGCTGGTTGAGGAGTTTGAGGATCTCTTCGTCGAGGTTATTGATCCTGGATCGCCAATCGTCCAGGTTCATCGGGGGCTCCTGAAGCACGTCGGTCGCGTAACCCCAGGCACTATAGCGGAACCCTACCCCCCACGCAAGTTGTCAAGGGCCAGGCGCTCGGCCGGGGTGAGCGCGCGGTGCGCGCCGGGGGCCAGATTGCCCAGGCGAAGCGGGCCGAACTGCACGCGCGTGAGCCGCTCGACCGGATGGCCGAGCGCGGTGCAGTAGCGCTTGACCTCGCGGTAGCGCCCTTCCGCGAACGTCACGCTGAGCCGGGTGCTGCGCGGCCCCACCGACAGCCGGCCGACGCGCTTGGGCACCGCGGGGCCGTCGGGCAGCACCGCGCCGCGGCGCCAGCGCGGCAGGTCCGCCAGGTCCACGCGGCCGCGGACGTCCACCTCGTACACGCGCGGGATCTCGTAACGCGGGTGGAGCAGCCGATTGGCGAGCTCGCCGTCGTTGGTGAGCAGCAAGAGGCCCTCGGCGTCGATATCGAGGCGGCCGACCGGGTAGACGATGCGCGCGGCGGGCGGGAGGAGGTCGAGCACGACCGGCCGGCCCGCCGGATCATTGCGCGTGGTGACGTAGCCGCGCAGCTTGTGCAGGAGCAGATACTGCAGCGGCGCCCGCCCGGGGAGCGGACGGCCATCCAGCGTGATGCGGTCCTGCTCGGGGTCCGCCTGGGCGCCGGGCTCGAGCCGGACTCGACCGTTGACGGTGACGCGTCCCTCCGCGAGCAGCCCTTCAGCTGCTCGCCGGGACGCGATCCCCGCCTGCGCCAGGATCTTGCTGAGCCGGATCGTCGTCAGCGGTCGTCTCCTCGTGCTCGGGCCCGGGCTCGGTCAGCTGGGCGGCCGCGGTCTCCGCGAGCTCGGGCACGATCAGCTCGCCTTCCACCTTCGGCAGGTCGTTGAGATCGCGCAGCCCGAAGGCGACCAGGAACTCGCGCGTGGTCTCGTAGAGGAACGGGCGCCCCGGCGACTCCTTGCGTCCCGCGATGCGGATCATCCGCCGCTCGAGCAGGTTCTCGAGCACCGCGTCCGAGTTGACGCCGCGGATGGCGTCCACCTCGGGGCGTGAGACCGGCTGGCGGTAGCCGATGATCGCGAGCGTCTCGAGCGACGGGCGCGAGAGCCGGGAGCGGGTGCGGCTGCGCGCGAGCTTGACGAGCCACGGCGCGATCTCCGGACGCGTCACCAGGCGGAAGCCGCCGCCCACCTCCATCACCTGCAGGGCGCGCCCCTCCGCGTCCAGGCGGCCGCGCAGGCTCTCCACGAGCTCGCGGGCCACCGCGGGCGACTCGAGATCGAGCACCTCCTGGATGCGGGAGGCCTCCACCGGAGTGTCCGAGGCGAAGAGCAGGGCTTCGACGACGTCGATGATCTCAGGCATTCAAGTCCTCGGGATCCCTCTCCCCTCTGGGGAGAGGGTCAGGGTGAGGGGTCGGTTCTTCGGGGGTCTCCTCGGATGTCTCCTCGACCGCGCGCGCGGGCTCCCGCACGCTGACCGCGTTCCGCTCGATGACGATCTCGCCGAAGAGCTCGGCCTGCCGCGCCCGGGCCTCGCCCAGCCGCACCAGCTCGAGCAGGGCGAGGAGCGTCACCACCCACTCGGCCCGGATGCGCTCGGGGCCCGCCACCGAGGAGAAGAGCAGCGACCAGGTGCTGCGCAGCAGCTCGACCATCTCGCTCATGCGCTCGAGCACCGAGAGCGGGTTGGGCTCGACCTGCCGCGGCACCCGGCGCTTCTGGTCCTCGATGAGCCGCTGCATCGCGCGCTGGAGGAGGTGTACCGAGAGATCCTCGAGCGGGATGTCCTCGGGCGGCGGCAGCTCGGCGGTGGTGCGGCCGTAGATGAGGGTCTGCTCCCCCTCACGCTCGGCGAGCCAGGTCCCGAGCGCCTTGACCCGGGCGTACTCGCGCAGGCGCTCCTCCAGCTCGCGCTTGAGCATCTCCCCTTCGTCGTCCAGCAGCTCGTCCGGGTCGTCCGGGTTGGCGGGCAGCAGGAGCTTCGACTTGAGGTAGATCAGGGTCGCGGCCATCACCATGAAGGAGCCGGCGGTCTCCAGATCCTGGAAGCGCACCGACTCGAGGTGGGACAGGTACTGGTCGGTGATCGTGCGCAGCGAGAGCCGCGAGAGGTCCATCTCGTTGGTGCGGCAGAGATGGAGCAGCAGATCGAGCGGGCCCACGAACGACTCGACGCGGACCGTGATCCCGGAGTCCTGGACGGCTCCTTGGGTGGTGGCTTCTTGCCCGCTCATCTGTTCAATGCGGGGGCCCAGAAATGGCCCCCGTACTCCCCCATTCCCCGGACACTCGTTCCGGCGCTCATGGCTCGAGGCGGACCGCGTCGTGGACTTCCTGCATGGTCTGCTGGGCGACGCGGCGGGCGCGCTTGGAGCCCTCGTGCAGGATGTCGACGATCTCCCGCGGCTTCTCGGCGAAGCGCTGGCGGCGCTCCCGGATCGCGGCGAGCGGCGGCACCATGTGCTTGAGCAGCACCCCCTTGCAGTCGAGGCAGCCGATGGCGGCGGTGCGGCAGCCGGTCGCGCAGGCCTCGCGGTCCGCGTCGGGCGTGAAGATGCGGTGGAGGTCGAAGACCGGGCAGATGTCCGGGTTGCCGGGGTCGGATCGGCGCTTGCGCGCGGGATCCGTGACCATCGGCTTGATCTTGGCGATGATCTCCTCGCTGGTGTCGGACAGGTAGATCGCGTTGCCGTAGGACTTCGACATCTTCCGCCCGTCCGTGCCCGGCACCTTCGGGATCTGGGTGAGCTTGGCCTGCGGCTCCGGGAACACCGCCTTCCAGGTGTGGTTGAAGCGGCGCGCGACCTCGCGGGTGAGCTCGATGTGCGGCACCTGGTCGGCCCCCACCGGCACCCACTGGGCCTTGTACATCAGGATGTCGGCGGACTGCAGCAGCGGGTAGCCCAGCAGCCCGTAGGAGGGCGACTCGATGCCGAGCTGCTCCACCATCTCCTTGTACGTCGGGACGCGCTCGAGCCAGGTCACCGGGACCGCCATGGAGAAGAGCAGGTGCAGCTCCGCGTGCTCCGGCACCAGGGACTGGATGAAGAGGGTGGACTTCTCGGGATCGAGCCCGGCCCCGAGCCAGTCCGCGCCCATCTCGATGGTGTCGCGCGGGACCTCGGCGATGCCGCCCGGGTTGGTGGTGAGCACGTGCCAGTTCGCCACGAAGTAGAAGCACTCGAACCCGCCCTGGAGCTTGACCCAGTTCTCGAGCGCTCCCAGGTAGTTGCCGAGGTGGAGCTGGCCGGTCGGCCGCATCCCCGACAGCACGCGTTCCCGCGATCCGGTCATGACGTCTCGTCACCCTCTCCGGGCTTCCCGCCCCGCCGCGTCTCCCACACCTTGGCCATGCGCAGGAAGACGTACTCGGCGTAGAGGACGGCGAGCACGAAGCCCCGCCAGCCGTCCAGGAAGCCTCGGTGAACAATGTACATGGAAAAGAAGCGGCCGAGCGGCCGAGTCACGAGTCCCATGAGCCCGACCCGGCGGCCCCGGCGGATCCAGTCCTGCGCGGAGAGGGTGGAGTAGCGGTTGGAGCGACGGACGAAGTCCTCGAGGTCGCGGTACGAGTGGTGCAGCAGCGCCTCGGCGAGCGTCTCCACCCGCCCCGACACGGTGACCGACTCGTGGACCGCGTTTTCCACGAATCGCCCGCTCCTGCGTCGGAAGAGACGAAGCTGGTAGTCGGGATAGAGGCCCCCGTGGCGCACCCACGCCCCCCAGAAGATGTTCCGCCGCGGGATCGCGTAGCCGTCCACCGGCCCGTCCTCCTTGAGGATCGCGCGGACGCGCTCCCGCAGCTCGGGGGTCACCCGCTCGTCGGCGTCGAGCGAGAGGATCCAGTCGCCGGTCGCCTGATCGATGGCGAAGTTCTTCTGGGCCGCGAAGCCGGGCCACGCGCGCACCGAGACCTTGTCGGTGTACTCGTGCGCGATCTGCACCGTCTTGTCGCCCGACTCCGCGTCCACCACCACGATCTCGTCCGCCCAAGCCACGCTCTCGAGGCAGGCGCGCAGGCGCTCCTCCTCGTTCCACGCGATGACGGTCACCGAGAGCCGGCTCACCGCGCGCCCTCGCGCAGGGCGAGCATGGCCAGGGCCGCGTCCCCCGCCGCCTCCGGCGCCAGGCCGGCCATGGTGCCGTCGGGGCTCTGGAGCCCGCGGCAGTGTGGCCCGTAGGGACCGTTGCGCTCCGCGCGGGTCGGCCCGAAGAGGCCGAGGCTCGGCGTCCCGAGGGCCGCGGCCAGGTGCAGCGGCCCCGTGTCGTTGGCGACCATCAGCGAGCAGCGCCGGAGCAACGCCGCCAGCTCGTGCAGGTCCGTGGGCGGCGCGAGGATGGCGCGTGCGCTCGATCCGTCGCGGATCTGGCGCGCCATGTGGACCTCGTCCGGGCCCCACAGGACCAGGACCTTCGCGTTGGGCTCGCTGGCGATCCGATCCGCGAGCCGCCGGAAGTGTGCGACCGGCCACTGCTTGTTCGCGCGGCCCGCGCCCGGATTCACCGCCACCAGCAGGTCCCGGCTCTTCACGCCCTGCTCGCCCAGGAAGTCGTCCATGCGCAGCGTCGCCCGCGCGGGGATCGGCACGTGGAATTCGACGGGGCCCGGCGGGATCCCGAGGGGGCCGAGCAGGGCCAGGTACTGATCCACCACGTGCACCGCCTCCGCGGGCGGCCGCACGCGGCGGTTGGTGAACAGGCTGTTCAATCCCTCGCGGCAGTGATCGGCGGTGAAGCCGATGCGCAGGGGCGCGCCGGTGTAGGCGGTGAGCAGCCCGCTCTTGATGAGGCCCTGCAGGTCGAGGGCGACGTCGAAGCGGGCCGCGCGGATGCGCCCGCGCAGGCGGCCCATCTTGCCCAGTACCTCGCGCACGCCCGACGGGCGCCGGAGGAGCCGCCGCCAGAGCCGCGTATCCACCGGCACCACCGTGTCGAGATCCGGGTGGTCCTTCAGGAGAGCGTACTCGCGCGCTTCCACGATCCACGCCAGGTGGATGCCGGGCCGCGCGCGGCGGAGCGCGCGCGCCACCGGGATCGCGTGGATGACGTCGCCGAGCGAGGACAGCTTGACGATCGCGACCTTCGGCTGCGGGCGCAGGGACATGGGCCCCGCACCCCCCCAGGGGCGCACAACCGTGGCGGCGGGCTCGGGGTTGCTCACGGTCTGTCCCGGCCGAAGCGGTTGAGGATGGTCGTGATCAGATCCTTGGTGGAGTGGGTCTTGGGGTCGCCCGCGATCGCGACCTTGGCGCCCATCGCCTCCACCGTGGCACGCTCGGGCACGCTCTGCTCGGTGTAGTCGGTGCCCTTGGCGTGCACGTCCGGGCGCAGGCGCGCGATCAGCGCGTCGGCGCTATCCTCCTCGAAGACGACGACCGCGTCCACCCCGCTGATCGCGGCGAGCAGCTCCGCGCGCTCCGCGGCCGGCATCACCGGCCGGCCCGGGCCCTTGAGCCGCTGCACCGAGGCGTCGGAGTTGAGGCCGACCACCAGCGCGTCGCCGAGCGCTCGCGCGGCCTGGAGGTAGCGGACGTGGCCGACGTGGAGGAGATCGAAGCAGCCGTTGGCGAGCACCAGCCGCTTGCCCGCCGCGCGCCAGAGGGACGCGAGCCGGCCCGCCTCGTCAACGCTGAGGACGGCCGCCATCGCTCGCCAGCGCGGCCAGCAGCTCGGCCACCGTCACCGTCGCGGTGCCCCGCTTCATGACCACGACGCCGCCCGCCACGTTGGCGAGCCACGCGGCCTCGCCCGCCGTCGCGCGCGCGGCCAGTCCCACCGTGAACGCGCTGATCACGGTGTCCCCCGCCCCCGTGACGTCCGCGATCTCGTCGCTGCCGTGGATCGGCATGAAGGTGACCGGCCCCTCGCGCTCGAAGAGGGCCATGCCGCGACTGCCCCGGGTGACCAGGAGCAGGCGCGCGTCGAGCCGCTCGAGCACCGCCCGCCCCGCCTTCTCGACGGAGGGCTCGTCGTGGAGCTCGTGGCCGGTCAGCTCCTCCACCTCCGGTTCGTTGGGCGTGGCCGCGGTGGCGCCCTTGAACCGGGGCAGCTCGTAGCGGCTGTCCACCGTCACCGGCACCCGTCGCGCGCGGCCCAGCTCGAGCACGGTCTCGTACACCCGCGGGGTCACCGTGCCGTAGCCGTAGTCCGAGACGAGGAAGCCATCGGCCTCGGCGCCCACCGCCTGGAGCCGCTCGAGTAGCCGCGTCTCGGCGGGGCCGCTGATGCCGCCCTCCGGCTC
>DATFUK010000704.1:0-3842 GCA_035260865.1 Candidatus Methylomirabilota bacterium
GCGGGCCCGCCGCTGCCCTACGGGGACACCCCGCCGCTCGCCGACTACCTGCTGATGCTGCTGCCCATCCTGCTGGTGTGGAGCGTGTCCTTCCGCGCCTTCGGGCTCTACCGGCCGCGCCGCATCGGCTCCCACCTCTCCGAGGCCGTCGACATCGCCAAGGCCTCGACCATGGGGGTGCTCGTCCTCGTCGCGGTGATGACCTTCTTCTTCCGCGGGTACGACTACTCGCGCGTGGCCATCGTCTACTTCGGGCTGCTCTCCATCGGCGTCGTCTGGTTCTCCCGCGCCGCGTTCCGCGAGCTCCTCCGCTTCGCGCGGCGGCGCGGCTACAACCAGCGGTTCGCGGTGGTGGTGGGGGACGGCGAGCTGGCCGCCACCGTGGTGCAGCGCATCCAGGCCCGGAGTGACGTGGGCATCCAGGTCCTCGGCGTGGTGGGCGACGACAAGGACGACACCGCCGGGGCCCGCCGGCTCGGGGGCTACGCCGACCTGCGCGCGGTGCTCGACGCCCATCAAGTGGACCACGTGATCCTGGCCCTCGCCCACGAGGACTACGGCCGGCTCGCCGGGTTGCTCGACGCGGTCGGCGACGAGCCGGTGACCATCCACGTGGTCCCCGACCTGCTGCGCTTCGCGTCGCTGCGCGGGGGCATCGAGCAGTTCGAGGGCATGCCGTTCATCCACCTGCGGGAGTCGCCACTCTACGGGTGGAACCAGCTGGCCAAGCGCGTGTTCGACTTCGTCTTCTCGGCAGTCGTGCTCGCGGTGATCTGGCCGGTGCTGCTCCTGCTCGCGGTCGCGGTCAAGTCGAGCTCCCGCGGGCCCGTCTTCTACCGCCAGGAGCGCATGGGGCTGGACGGGCGGCGCTTCGAGATGCTCAAGTTCCGGACGATGGACGCGAACGCGGAGTCGCAGACCGGGCCGGTGTGGGCGGGTCCCGCCGACCAGCGGCGGACCAATCTCGGCGCGCTCCTGCGCCGCCTGAGCCTCGACGAGCTGCCTCAGTTCTGGAACGTGCTACGCGGCGACATGAGCGTGGTGGGCCCGCGACCGGAGCGCCCGGTGTTCGTGGAGCGGTTCCGCCAGACCGTGCCCGGCTACATGCTGCGGCACAAGGTCAAGTCGGGGATCACCGGCTGGGCGCAGGTGAACGGGCTGCGGGGCAACACCTCGCTCGAGAAGCGCATCCAGTACGACATCGAGTACATCGAGCGCTGGTCGGTGTGGCTCGACATCAAGATCATCGCGATGACCGTGATGCGGGTGCTCGTCGACCGGAACGCGTATTGACGCACGCCGGCCTCTTCCGCGGTCTCCTCGCCGCGTTCGTGGTGGGCCTCGGCGTGTCCATCACGCTGTCGCAATCGGCCCTCGTCCTGCTGACCCTGCTCTGGCTGTGGCGGTTGCGCGGCCGCGACGGGCGGGCGGCCGCCCGCTGGCCGCTCTGGCCGCCCGTGGCGGCCTTCAGCGTGGTGACGCTGCTGTCGGCGCTCCTGTCGGGGCATCCGGTCGAGAGCCTCCTGGCCTCGAAGCCCCTGCTGCTCGTCGCGGCCCTCTACGTGACCGCGAACGCCCTTGGCGATACCGAGGCCGCCGATTCGTTCCTCACCGGTCTGAGCCTGGTGGTCGCGTTGGCCGCCGTGATCGGGCTGCTGCAGGTGACCTTGTGCCCGAGCGGGGACGGGGCCGGGTTCAGCCCGCGCTGGCTCTATCACCGCTGCGACCGCGCTCGCGGCCTCTTCAGCATCTACATGACCCTGGCCGGGGTCCTGACCCTCGTCCTGCTGGCCACCCTCCCGAGGGTCGTCCCGGGGCCGGCCTTCCGGCGATGGGCCCCGATCCCCTGGCTGCTCTCGCTGGCCGCCCTCGTGGTCACGTTCACGCGCGGCGCCTGGATCGCGTTCGTGGTCGGGACCCTCGCCTGGCTGCCCCTGGCCCGCCGCGCGGGCTGGATCGTGGTCGGGACCGTGCTCGTGCTGCTGGTGGCGCTGCTGGCCACGCCCGACCGCGTGCGTCAGCGGTCCACCACGCTCTCGGAGATCCACCAGCGCCTCGTGCAGATGGCGGACCCCCGCGAGGCGGGGGCGCGCGAGCGCGTCTACATGTGGCGGAGCGGTCTCGCCATGTGGCGGGAGCGTCCGCTGCTCGGAGTTGGGCCGGGCGGGGTCAAGCGCGAGTTCCCGCGCTTCGCGCTGCCGGAGGCGGTCAAGAAGCACACGTCCCACGTGCACAACACCGCGCTGCAGATCCTGACGGAGCGTGGCCTGCTGGGCCTCGCGGCGTGGATGTGGATCTGGGTCGCCTTCTACGTGCACGCGCTGCGGCTGTGGTGGCGGCTACCGGCCGAGGCGGGGCGGGAGCGGGCGCTGGTGGCGGGGAGCGTGGCCGCGATCACCGGGTTCCTCCTCGGCGGTCTCACCGAGTACAACTTCGGCGACTCCGAGGTCGTCATGGTCGCCTGGGCCTTGATGGCCCTGCCCTGGGTCGTGGAGCAGGCCCAGGGGGCCCGCGCGCCGAGCTCGCGCTAGTACACCGCGTACGGCTCGGTCGACGACCGCACCTTCACGAAGTACTGCTTGAAGCGCGTCAGGTCCTCGTCGGAGACAAGGTCGGACACCATCACGCAGAGCATGCCCTGCTGGCGCCACAGGATCAGGCTGAAGCCGTTTTCCTTCTTCACCACCGGCCGCCACCGGTCGATCTGCACGCGGCCACGCTCGGGCAGGGCCACGCTACCGCCCGGCACGATGACGTAGGTCACGGTGTGACCGGCCGCGTCCTGGTAGGCGAGCTCGATGCCGCGCCGGCCTTCGAGGTACGTGGGCTTGGCGTTGATGAGATGGATGTCCTCGTCGCCCGTGAAGACCCAGCTCAGCGCGATGCCGCTCTCCTCCATCGCCTGGGGCAGGGCGGCGGGGACCACGTCGCTGCGGTTCTCGCCCCAGAAGACGCTGCGCGCGTACTCGGCGAGCACCGCGCGAGTCACGAGCTGTACCGGATCGGATCCGGGCGTCGAGGGGAGCGAGGGGGCGAGATAGAGCAGCATGATCAGCGCGGTGGCCACCGCGGAGAACGCGGGCGGCAGCCAGAGCACCCACCAGGGCTGCCGCGGGCGGCCGGGCATCAGGGCCTCGACCACCGCGGCGCGCAGGACGGGCGGCGCGGGGTGACGCGGAAGCCGCTCGCGCAGCAGCCGGCCGATCCCGCCGTCCTCCTCTTGGCCCTCGTTCGTCTCGTTCGCCATGTCCCTCGGTCTGGTTACTTGTAGTCTTTCAAATACCCGCGCAGCCGCTCCTTGGCGCGGAAGATCCGGGACTTCACGGTGCCCACCGGACAGTCCATGATGCGCGCCACGTCCTCCAAGGCCAGCCCCTCGACCTCGGCCAGCAGGAGCGGCGTCTTGAACTCCTCGGGCAGCCTCGTCAGGGCCCGGTCCAGATCCATGTGGGCCCCGGCGCTCTCGCTATCCCGCCCGGCGGCGTCGTGGAACATCGGCGCGTCGCCTTCCGGGACCCCGTCCTCCGAGAGGGCCGATTCCCGCTCCCGGAGCCGGTAGAACGTCAAGAACGTGTTTCTCAATATTTGGAACAACCAGGCCCGCAGATGGGTTCCCGGCTGGAACCGGTGGGAAAACCGCATGGCCCGGACATAGGTTTCCTGGACCAGATCCTCCGCCTCGGACCCGTTCCGGGTCAGGTAGACGGCCAGGTTATGGAGGGCGTCCAGGTGCTGCAGGGCCTGTTGCCGGAACTCGTCGTCAGCCACGTGACGTCAGTCGTCGAACCACCGGCGCGGCAGGTCCGACTCTCGCACCTCGTGCTCGTCCTCCACCAGGTTCA
>DATFUK010000705.1:0-3863 GCA_035260865.1 Candidatus Methylomirabilota bacterium
CGAGAAGGCCGACCCCGAGCTGGGCGTGCGCCAGCACTGAGCGCATCTCGAACTCGAACGCGGCGTCGGATGTGTCGGCGAGCTCGGCGGCGCGCTCCGCGCATGCGAGGTACTGCCCCACGTCGCCCGCGAGCCCCCGTAGACGACCGTAAGAGGTGAGCAGGAACGCGTGGCCGGCCCGGTCGTGAAGCCGCTCGGCGACCGCGCGCGCCTCGTCGAAGAGGTCCTGCGCGTCCCGCGCCTCGATTCCGGCGAGGCGGCCGATCTCGAGCAGCGCGATGCGCGAGGTGAGCTCGAGCATCAGGGTCTCTCGGGATTCCGGGACGGCGGCGAGGAGCGTGGTGACCCGACGGCAGTGTCTCACCCCATCCGCGGGGTCACTGCGTGCGATGCGTCGGCCCGCCTGCTCGTGCCAGCGGGCCGCCTCGAGGCGCTCGCCGGCCTCATCGAAGTGATGGGCGAGGAGCGCGGCGTGAGTGGCGGCCGCAGGTCCGTGGATGGCGAGCAAGGCTCGCGCGATGGCCGCGTGGGTGCTGCGCCGGCGCTCCAGAAGCTGGGTGCGGTAGGCGACCTCCTGCGCGAGGGGATGCCGAAAGGCGTGCTCACCCGGAGACTCGGTGGGACCGAGGAGCTCGGCGGTCGAAAGGCGCGCGAGCGACGCGGCCAGCGCGGGCGCGGGAAGATCGACCACGGCGCGCAGCAGCTCGACCGGCACGTCCCGCCCGACCACGGCCGCGGCCTGGAGCACCTCCTTGTCGCGGTCCGGGAGCCGATCGATACGCGACGCGAGAACGGCCTGAACGGTCTCGGGCAGCGTGATCTCCTCGATCGGGCCGGCCAGACGGTAGGCGCGGCGCTCACCGAGCACCACGCCACGCTCGACGAGCGAGCGAATCATCTCCTCGACGAAGAGTGGATTGCCGCGCGCCCGGGCGTCGATCTTGGCGCGCAGGGGCGCGAGCATGGGGTCGGATCCGAGGCAGTCGTCGAGCAACGTCCGGGAGTCCTGGGGAGTGAGGGGCGCCAGCGCGAGACCCTCGACCCGTGGGGACCACACGGGCCGGTACTCTGGCCGCGTGGTCGCGAGCAGCAGGATCCTGCTGCCGGCCGACTCCGGGGCCAGGAGATGCTCGGCGAGCATCTCCAGCGCCGCTTCGCTTGCCGGGTCGAGCCAGTGCAGGTCCTCGACCCAGAGCACCGTGAGCTCGCGCCGAGCCCGAGCCCGGATCAGATCGAGAAATGACCGGAACAGACGGTCGCGGCGCGCTTCCGGATCGAGTCCGGAAGGGGCAGGGGCGCGATCGGACACCCCGAGAAGGTCGAACCAGAAATCCAGGACGATCGGGTCGGAGTGGTCGCTCCCGAAGCTACGCCTCAGCGCGTCCCGGACGGCCGGAGATGACGCGCCTTCGGCGACATCGAGGAGGCCGCGAGCAAGCGCGACCATCACGTGAAAGGGGAGCATGCGCCCATGGGAGAGCGCGCGGGCATAGTGGAGTGCCGCGCCGCCGGTGCGCTCGACGAACTCGTGGCAGAGGCGGCTCTTTCCCGCGCCCGGGTCCGCGGTGACCAGGACGATAGCCGGTCGACCCGACTGGGCCTCGCGCAGCGCCCTCTCGAGCAGGCCGAGCTCGTGCTCGCGGCCGACGAAGCGCGAGAAGCCGCGCGCCCGGGAGCTCTCGAGGCGGCTCCGGATCTGGCCCGGGCCCCGGAGCTCGAACACGCGCACGGGAGCGCTTGCGCCCTTGAGATTCTGTTCGCCCCGATCGAGGAAGTCGAAGAAGCCCTCGGCGAGGCGCGCGGTCTGCTCGGTCACCGTGATGCCGCCTGGCGGCGCCAGCTGCTGCATCCGGGCGGCGAGCCCGACGACGTGTCCCTGCGCGGTGTAGTCCATGCGCAGGTCGTCGCCGATCCGCCCCACGACGACCTCCCCGGAGTTCAGGCCCATCCGCACCGCGAACTCGAGCCCGCTCTCGCGCCGCACGTCCTCGGCGAGCGCGCCGAGCTCGCGCGCCAGATCCAGGGCGGCCGCGCAGGCGCGCTGGGCGTGATCCTCGTGGGCGATCGGGGCGCCGAAGAGCGCCATGATGCCGTCGCCGGTGTACTGGTTGATCGTGCCCTCGTATCGGTGGACGCCGCCGGCGAGGATCCGGAACAGGCGATCGAGCAGACGATGCCATTCCTCGGGATCGACGCGCTCCGCGAGCTCCATCGAGCGGACGACGTCGGCGAAGAGGACGGTGACCAGCTTGCGCTCACCCCTGAGCGCGCTCTGGGACGCAAGTATCTTCTCGGCGAGATGCCGCGGGGTGTAGGAGCGCGGCTCGGGGGTGATCGTCGGCGCCGCGAGGTGCGCGCCACAATCGTTGCAGAACCTCGCGCCGGCGGGGTTCTCGTGGCCACAGGATGGGCAGCTCACCGGGCCGAAGTGAAAGCGGCTGAACGGCCGCTCAGGAGACTCCCGGCGCCATCGGCGGCGCAGTCATCACAGCCCGGTCACTTCGATCATGAACATGACGCGGTCGTCGTTGTAGGTCTTGCCCTGCATGTTGTTGAGAACCTTGCAGGTGGAGTTGCTGCAGGCGTGCGAGAAGTCGACGTAGACGCGAACCTGTTTCGAGGCGTCCTGGCTGCGCACACGGGCGATGTCCAGCTCGACCCCGACGCGCGGCTGCCACTCCTTCGTCACCGCCGTCACCTGGCGAAGGTTCGGGATCATCGGGTGCGCGCGGCGCAGGATGTCAACGAGCGGCGTCGGCAGCCCGACCCGTCCGAGGAGGGGGACGATCTTGTCCTGCCAGAAGAGCTCATCGACGACGTGCTCGGGGGCGTTGGCGTTGTAGTTGCCGAGGCGAATGGCGATGTTGTCGAGGTGGACGTTGCAGTAGTCCTTCGCGACGGCGCAGTGCAGGCTCGGCTCGGTGCTCTCGCGGAACCCCTGGCCATGGGTCGCCAGGGCGGCGATGCTGCCGACCGAGGGCAGGATGCCAAGGGCGCGCTCGCGCGAGTCCGGCTGAAACCCCCCGTGCTGCAGGGCGTCGGCCCACTTCTCGGCGTCGACCGGCACGAAATCGAAGCCGGCGCTGATCGTCGAATTCACCTTGACGATGGACTTCACGTGCTTGCGAAGCTCGATGCTGTGCACGTTGTAAAAGCGAGCCGAGATCATCCGCCACATCGGACTATGCAGCTTCCAGGCGTCCTGCTCGGCCACGTCCTCCGCGTGAAACGTGCGCATCTGCTCGGTGATCTCGGTCGGGTCGAGGTCTGCCATGTCACGCTCCTCTACTTGCGCTGATCTGAAGCCCGATCCTGCCAGAGTGCCGGGAAGAGGTCAAACGGAAGGGCCGGATGTCTTCGAAACGGCGGCGGGGCTACACCGGGACCGAGGGCGGCGGACCCGATGGCACCGGGATGTTCGCGGGTGGACCGAAAGGCGGCAGACCGCCCGGGAGTCCCGGTGGCTGCGCGGGCGCGCTCGGTGGCGCGGGAGGCGCCGCGCTCCGCGGGGGCGCGGAGGTGGCGGCCTCCTCCTCGAACCCCTCGACCGCCGGCTCGTGCTCTCCGGTGCCCTTCGGCTTGAACAGGCTCACGTCCGGCGGAAGCGGCGCCACTCCCAGGCTCTGGTTCGCCGACAGGTACTTCCGCATGCTCCACGGCCGCGCCTCGTGGGCGGCCACACTGCCGTCGGTGAACTTGACCGGCTTGTAGCGGATCTCGGGAAGGCGCTGGCCCGGGCGCAGCTGCGGCTCGGGCTCGTCGACGGAGGGGCCGCCGGCCGGCGCCTCCGACACGGTGAAGTGCAGCCGCGGGAAGCCGGGGCAATCGGGAATCTCCTCTTGCTCGTTCTTGAAGTGCAGGTA
>DATFUK010000706.1:0-5456 GCA_035260865.1 Candidatus Methylomirabilota bacterium
CGATGCGCGACACGCCGGGAATCTCGACCATGAGCTCCACGAGCTTGGCCGCCTGCTCGGGGTCCACGTCGATCGTCACGCCGGTCACGTTCCCGCCGGGGCGCGCCAGGGTCTTCACGAGGCCCATCTCCACCGGCGTGGTCGCGCCGACCATCACGATGGGGATGGTCTGGCTCGCGTTGCGGGCCGCTAGCGCGTTGGGCGTCCCCCCCGCCACGATCAGGTCAACCTTCGCGTCGGCCAGCTCGGCGGCCAGGTGCGGAAGCCGATCGTATCGTCCCCCCGCCCACCGATACTCGAACGTGATGTTGCGTCCCTCCACCCACCCGCGCTCGCGGAGCTCCGAATGAAACGCGGCCAGGAGGCTGGTGTTCTGCGGGGACGGGGCGGTGGCCGCCAGGTGGCCGACCCGGTACACCTTCCCCGGCTGTTGGGCCTGGACGGTGCGATGCCAGGCCCCCACACCGAGCGTAACCGCCGAGATGAAGGCGCGCCGGTTCATCGACTCGATCGAAGAGGCAAACGGGGGCCGCGCGAGGCGGCTACTTCCGGCGCGGCCGCGTCAGGGGCTCGACGAGGTCGGCCATCGCGGGCGGCGTCGTCGCGTCCTTGAAGTCGGCGAGCCGCCGGTAGATCTCGCCGCAGGCCTGATGGAAGCCGCCGGGCAGGCCGGCGGCCTCGAAGGCCGCCGCGATCTCGTCCATCTCGCCCACGAAGCGCCAGGCCTTGCGCGCGTTGTCCCGCGCGGCCGCCTCCGACTTCTTCGGGAGCTCGGGCTGCGAGCGGTGCCACTCGGCGAGCAGGGCGTCGTCCACGCCTTCGCTCGCGGCCAGCGCGCGCACGCCCATCAGCAGCGCGGACGTCCCCTTGGTGAAGGCGGCGTAGACCATCTTGAGCGCGGAGGCCGCCCCGGGCACGTCGTTGACGGCGATCGCCTCGAGCACGCTGCCCTCGAAGAGCGCGACCGCGCGCTTGGCCTCGCGGCCCGAGAGGTAGAGCCGCGTCGAGCCGGCCGCGCGCGGGGGCGGGCCGATGAGGCCGCCGTCCACGAAGGTGGCCCCGCCCCCCTCGACGATGGCCCCGATCTCCCGCGCGGTGGCCGGCGCGACCGCGTTGCCGTCCACGAAGAGGCCGGCGAAGCGCTGGGCCGCGATTTCGCGAGCCAGGTCGAGCGCGGCGTGGGGCGGGCAGATCGAGAGCACCACGTCGCTGCCCGCGAGGACCTTGGCCACCGTGCCCGCGTCCTCCAGGCCCGCCGCGGTCGCACGCGCGCGGGTGTCGGCGCTCCGCCCCGCGGAGGCCCAGAGCACGCGCTGTCCAGCGGCCCGCGCGCACGCGCCCACCACCGCGCCCATGTCCCCCGGATGCAGCAGCCCGATCGTCGTCGCCATGCGTCGTTCTCCTAGTCCTCGCCCGCCAGGTGCGCGAAGCGGCCCGACGCCGAGCGCGTGGGCAGCTCGGCCGAGCCGTGAATGGCCTTGATCTCGACCTCGCGCACGAGATCGCCCAGCAGGACCGCGATGAGCCCGAGCATGGCGAGCAGCGGCGAGAACATGAGGGCGGCGAGCAGCCAGACGAAGAAGCCCTGCACGCCCCGGGTGGCGCCACCCACCATGCCGACGAAGAGGGCGCCGATCACCCAGCCCGCCAGTAGCGCCAGAAGCCAGAGACTCGGTTCAGCCACGGGAGGAATGGTACCGCAGACGGCGGCCCCTGCCCAGGCTTGAGCAGGGGGGACTGGAGGGTTAGCGGGCGGGGGCGCTCGCCGAGACCAGCGCCGGGTCGTCCACCGGCGTCACTTCCGCGTCGGCCATCAGGAACATCGCGAGGAGGAAGAAGGTGACGATGATACCGAATCCGATCGACGCGCGCTTCATACGGGGGTGGTCTCCGGGCGCAGGTTGCGGACGATGCTCCGCAGCTCGCGCGGGCTGATGGGCTTCTCGAGCAGGTGGGCGGCACCGTACCGTGCCGCTTCGGCCTGCGTGTCGGGGTGGCATTCGGCTGCGATGAGGATCATCAGGAGCGCCGGGTTCGCGGCGCGCAGAATGCGCACCAGGTCCCAGCCGTCCTCCGCGATCCCGTGAGCCGGCGGCAGGTCCAGATCGATGATGGCCAGGTCGAACTCGCCGACGCCGACCTTGCGGATGGCCTCCGAGCTTCCCGCGGCCGTCTCGACGGCGAACCCGCCGACCCGGAGCGCGGCGCCCAGGCCCTCGCGGCTCGTCCCGTAGGGATCGACCAGCAGCAACCGGTCTCGTCCCTCCGGCTCGGCGTCGCGACTCAGTCCGAATCTGGCCATGTCCAGTGAGTCTCCGGTTCCTTAGGCAACCGCGGTGCCAAGCGGAAGGGGCGCGCCGGGACCCGGGGAAGCTCGGAATTACGATCAGTTAGCGAGTTTTACGGGGCATGTACGTAGACGGCGCGCGTCAGTGCACTGACACTTGTTGTGTAAGCGTTACATCGAAACCGGTAATTTTTTCTTCGCGACGCGGACTTAACGAGCAGCCCCACACGCGAACGACTGAGGCGGCCCGCGCTCGGTTGCCGTATGCTGCGTGAAAATCCTCGCGTGGAGGTGTGACGAGATGCGAGTGCTTCTGGTGCACCCGAGCCCCCTGATGTACTCGGAGCTCTACCTGCGGCTCGAGCCGCTCGGACTCGAGCGGGTGGCCGCCGCGATCGAGTCCGCCGGTCACGACGTGCGGCTCATCGACCTGCAGGTCTTCACGCACGCCGACTACTGGCACGAGGTGGAGACGTTCGCGCCGCAGGCGGTGGGGTTCTCGGTGAACTACCTGGCGAACGTCCCGGAAGTGGTGGACCTCGCCAAGGAGACCAAGGCTCGGCGCGGCTCCCCCTTCGTGTTCGTGGGCGGCCACAGCGCGTCCTTCATCGCGGCCGAGTTCCTCGACCACGCGGACGGCGCCATCGACTGCATCGTCCGCGGCGAGGGCGAGGTCATCGCGCCGCTCGTGCTCGAGGCCATCGGCGACCCGAAGCTCGAGACCCTGCCCGGCGTGGTCACCCGCCACGGCGCGGGCCCGAGCCCGACCCTGCTGAAGGACCTCGACCTGCACCTGCCCGCGCGCCACCTCACCCGACGCCGTCACAAGTACTTCATCGGCGTGCTCGATCCCTGCGCCTCAATCGAGTTCACGCGCGGCTGCCCGTGGGACTGCTCGTTCTGCAGCGCGTGGACCTTCTACGGGCGCAGCTACCGGAAGGGCTCCGCGGAAGCGGCGGGGGAGGATCTCGCGCGCATCCGCGAGCCGAACGTGTTCATCGTGGACGACGTGGCCTTCATCCAGGCGGAGCACGGCTTCGCGATCGCCCAGGAGATCGATCGCCGGCGCATCCGCAAGCAGTACTACCTGGAGACACGCTGCGACGTGCTGATCAAGAATCAGGAGCTGTTCGCGTACTGGAAGAAGCTCGGGCTCTATTACATGTTCCTCGGGATCGAGGCCCTGGACGACGACGCCCTCCGGCTGCACCGCAAGCGGGTGACCCTGAACGAGAACCTACGCGCGCTCGAGATCGCCCGGTCGCTCGGCCTCACCGTGGCCATCAACATCATCGCGGACCCGAGCTGGGACGAGGCCCGGTTCGCTCAGGTGCGCGACTGGGCGCTCACCGTGCCCGAGGTCGTCCACTTCACGGTGGCCACCCCCTACCCCGGCACCGAGCTCTGGCTGACCGAGTCGCGGCAGCTCACCTCCCGCGACTACCGTCTGTTCGATGTGCAGCATGCCGTCCTGCCCACCAAGCTCCCGCTCAAGCGCTTCTACGAGGAGCTGGTCCGGACCCAGGCGGTGCTCAACCGCAAGCACCTGGGCTGGGGCGCGGTCCGGAAGTATGGTGGGGCGGCCCTCCAGGCCGCGGCGCGGGGCCAGACCAACTACCTCCGCATGCTGTGGAAGTTCAGCACGGTCTACAACCCCGAGCGGCAGTATGCCGACCACCAGCAGCCGGTCCGGTACGAGATGCGGCCGCCCCGCCCCCTGGCCGGGGCCAAGCCGAGCAAGCAGGAGCTCTACGTCCACATGCCGGCCCCGGTCCACTAGGGGGTGTAACGCTTACACGCACCGTGTAACGTTGATCGGTAAATCGACGCGTTCCGGCCCGCACGCGCGATGTCGTCGCTGGAGGCAATGTCTTGTAACTAAAGGCCAGATCACGCGAAATGACGCACCACGCCTCGGCCCTCCCTCCTTCGGCCACCTGGCTTGTTTGTTGCTCCCGAAGGCAGGTTCGCGATTCGTTGTCATAGGTCGGTCAACGCTCCACAACATAGGAGGCGGGTACATGCGGAACGTGATGAAGATCGGCGTGCTGCTACCAGTGGCGGTCCTGCTGGTGTCGGGCTGCGCCACGAAGGGCTTCGTGCGCGACATGTTCGCCAAGAAGGACGTCGAGATCGACCAGCGCTTCGTGAAGGTCGAGGGCCAGGTGGAGGGCGTCAACACCGAGGTCAAGGGCGTGACCACCCAGGTGAAGAGCCTGGAGGGCGCCGTGGCCGATGCCCGCAGCCGGGCCGACGCGGCGATGACCAAGGCCGAGGGTGTGGACACGCGCCTGAGCCGCCTGTGGTCGAACCGCTACAACCAGAAGACGGCCGACACCCTCGAGGTCTACTTCGGCTTCGACAAGGCCGAGCTCACCGACGGGGCGCAGACGGCCCTGCTGGGCGTGATCAAGGAGCTCCAGGGCAACCCGACCCTCGTGGTTGAGTTGGGCGGCTACACCGATCCGAAGGGCACCGTGGATTACAACTACGGGCTGAGCCAGCGTCGGGTCGAGGCGGTGCGTCGCTTCCTGGTCGAGAAGGGCGTTCCGCTCTCCCGGGTGCAGGCGGTGGGCCTCGGGCCCATCACGGCCAAGGAGACGCCGGACGAGAAGAAGCGCCGGGTCACCGTCAAGATGATGGTGGATCAGGACTAAGCAGAACCGGTAAGGCTCTACCAAGGGGGGAGGGACTCACGTCCCTTCCCCCTTCTTACTTTTACTTCTTCTCCCAGGCCGCGTGCTCGGGGGTGGGGGACGGGGTCTCCGGGATCCGCTCGAGCTCGCTCAGCAGCAGCCCCGCCCACCGGTAGATGTTGTGCTCGCGCACGCTCTCGCGCATGCGGCCCATGCGCGCCCGGCGCTCGTCGCTCGGCATCGCGACCGCGGTGCGGATGGCGTCGGCCATGCCATCCACGTCGTAGGGGTTCACCAGGATGGCGTCCCGCAGCTCGGACGACGCGCCGGTGAACTGGCTCAGGATGAGCGCCCCCTCCTCGTCGTCGCGCACCGAGATGAACTCCTTGGCCACCAGGTTCATGCCGTCGTGCAGCGAGGTCACCATGCAGAAGTCGGCGTGACGGTAGTAGGGCCAGATGTCGCGGTGCTCGTGGTGGCGCTTCAAGTAGAGGATGGGCTTCCAGCGCTTGGTCTGGTACGTCCCGTTGACC
>DATFUK010000707.1:0-10524 GCA_035260865.1 Candidatus Methylomirabilota bacterium
GACCGCCCGACTCCCCCGCGGGCGCCACCGCCCCCCGCCTCAGCCCACCGGCACGATGGTCTGGGTGCGCGAGCGGACGTGGGGCGCGAACTGGTACCAGCCCCGCATCGCCTGGAACTCCGGCGTGGCGGTGGCGTCCGGGCCTTCGAGCTCGTAGACCGTCGTGTAGACGCGCCGGGCGACCTTCTCCGTGCGGCCCGCGGTGGTCTCCGAGATCTCGCCCCGGGACACGTAGCGCCGGCCCCGCCGCACGCCCGGGCACCGGAGCGCGTCCGGCAGGTGGACCGTGTCGTACCAGTGGTTCCACGCGGCCTCGACTTCCGGGTCCACCTCGGCGGTCACGATCAGCAGGCACGTCGGGAATTCAGCCATTGCCTCACTCCTTCCCGCAGGTGTTCACCCGCTCAGCCCTGCCCGGTGAAGAGGCCGTCCACGAAGCCGATCTGGTACGCGAGGAAGAGCCCGAAGCCGACGCTGAGCAGGCCCGCCCCGAGCGCCAGCGACCGGTTCACCCCGAGCAGCCGCCGGGCGGTGTAGGCGAAGGGGAGCGCGATCGCCATCGTGATCAGGAGCATGCCCGCGATCGTCCCGAGCCCGAAGACGAGGAGATAGGCCAGGGAGAGCGCCGCGTCGTGGATGGTCGCGACCATGAGCAGCGCGACCGCGGCGGACCCCGCGAGCCCGTGGACCACGCCCACCAGGAGCGGGCGCATCGCCTGGTAGAGACCGAGCCGCCCGAAGCGCCGATCGAGCCGGGCCACCGGCGTCTCCTGCTCCCCGTGACCGTGGTCGGTCCGCTCGTGCCCGTGCGGGTGCGCGTGGACGTAGTCGCCGTGAACGTGGGGATGTCCCCGCGGCCGAAGGACTCCCATCACGGTGGTCCCGCCCAGCAGGATCAGCATGAGGGCCACCGAGAGCTCCACGGTGAGCCCGATTCGCGCCGGGATGACGACCTCGAAGAGGATGATGGCCCCGCCCGCGATCAGGATCGTGACGGTGTGGCCGATACCCCACAGCACCCCGATCAGGGCCGCGGTCTGGACACGGCGCTCGCGGCTGACGATGGTGCCCACCGCGATCACGTGATCCGGATCGGTCGCGTGGCGGATACCGAGGAAGAACCCCAGGACGGCGATGGGCAGGAGCGTGAACACGTCGAGTCGGCTAGCCCCGGAGCGCGGGGAATACCCGCTCGGCCAGGAGCTTCATGGTACGCAGCACCCTGGCCTGCTCCATGCCCGGCCACTGGATGCGGAAGATGAAGCAGTTGGCGCCGAGGCCGTCGGCGTAGCGCTTGATCTCGGAAACCGCGTCGTCGGGGTCGCCCACGATGAAGCGATCCGCCACCAGCTCTTCGAACTCCTGCGCGAAGCTGTCTCCCTCGGGCAGCGCCTTGTCTTGGCCCCACGACGCATAGGCCTTGTACTTGGCCTCGAGGAACGGCTGGCACTCGCGGATGGCACTGCGGCGGTCGGGCGCGAGGTAGAGCTCCTTGATGATGGGGAGCTCGGCCGGGAAGGCGCGGCCGGCCTCACCGAGGGCCTGACGGTACACGCCCATCTGGCGCTCGAGCACCGCCAGCTTGGCGTGCGGGTTGATGACCCACGCGTCGCCGAGGCGCGCGGCCCGGACCACCGCGGCGTCGTTGTTCGCCGCGAACCAGACCGGCGGGTGGGGCCGCTGCACCGGGCGCAGCATCATGCGCGCGCCGGTCAGGTGGAAGAAGCGCCCGCGATGCGTCACCTCGTCGCCCGACCACAGCCGCTTGATCACCTCGAGGCTTTCGACGAGACGCCCGACCCGCTCCTTGGGCGCGATCCCGAACGCCTCGTTCTCCTCCTCGCGATAGCCGAGCCCCACCCCGAAGACGAAGCGCCCCTCGGTGATGACGTCGAGCGTGGCCACCTGCTCGGCCACGTCTACCGGATTCAGCAGCGGGAGGAGGATCACGGTGGCGCCCACCCGCATCGTCCCCGCCTCGGCGGCGAGGCGCGCGAGCGCGGGCAGGCTCTGCAGCTCCTGGAACGGCGTCGAGAGGAAGTGCTGCCCCATCACGATGAGATCGAAGCCGGCGTCGCGGGCCGCCCGGACCTGTTCGATGTGCTCGCGGAAGCGATCGACCATCGAGACGCCCGGCGGGTGCTGCTTCGAGACGATCAGACCGAACTTCATGAGCTCTCCCCTTCCCCGGCTACGCCCGGGGCGTGTGCTTCGACAGGAACTCCAGGACGCGGGCGCGAGCGGCCGTCAGGGCGTCGCCGGTCTTCCACTCCCGGATCATCTCGGCGCGCGGGAGCAGTCGCGCCAGCTCCTCGGAGATCGGCAGCGGGTGCGCCTCGTCGTTGCCCGCCAGGACCAGGCACGGCGTCGCGCACGTGGACACGAACGCCCGGTCCGCGCAATAGACGAAGCCGGGTGCGTACAGGTTCCGGTACACCGCGTCCAGCACCCCCGGGGTGGCCTCGGGATGGTCGGTCAGCGTCTCGGCCCACCCATCGAACCGCGCGGAGCGGCCGGCCGGCATCGCGCCCACACGTCCGATGGGCTGGGCCAGCACCGCGGAAGCGACGCGGTCGGGCTGGGCCTTCAGCAGGCTCAGGATGAAGGACCCCCCGATGCACTGACCGTAGAGGTGACACCGGTCGATCCGCAGGTGGTCGAGCAGCGCGATGTGATCGGCGGTGTACGTCGGCCAGCCGTCCTGCGCGGTGATCGGGGCGCGGGACCGGCCGCCCGCGTTGCGCTGGTCCATCGCGATCACCCGGTAGCTCCCCGAGAGCTCGGTGGTGGGATTGATCGGCGCCGCGGGCCGGCTCCAGACCTCGATGGTGGACTGCAGCCCCGCGGGGGCGAAGGTGAGGATCGGGAAGCCCCGCCCGAACTCCTCGTAGTGGATGGTGGCGCCGTCGTGCTGAAAGCTGGGCATGGTCTGTCCTTTCGTGGGGTTACCGCGGGAGTCTACCACGCGCCCCTGGTATAGTGAGGCCACCGCACATCGTCATGGCCGACGCCCCAGTGACCTCCGACGAGTTCCGGGCCTGGCGAGCAGCCGAGCGCGAGCGGCTGATCGGGGAGCGCGAGCGCGTCGACCCCGCGACCCTCGAGCAGTGGCGCCGCCGCATCGACACTCACCTCCAGCGCTCGTTCCCCGGCCTCGCGGCCGCGACGCTCGCCTTCTGCTGGCCGATGCGCGGAGAGTACGACGCACGGCCACTGGCCGCCGCGCTGCGCGAGCGCGGCACGGTGACGGCGCTGCCGGTGGTGGTGGCGCCGAGGCAGCCGCTCGCCTTCCGCGAATGGCATCCCGGCGTCGCGCTCGCCTCCGGGCCGCTCGGGATTCCCTACCCGGCCGGGTCCGATCCCCTCGCGCCCTCCGTCGCGCTCATCCCGCTGACCGGCTGGGACGAGGCGGGCCATCGCCTGGGCTATGGCGGCGGTTTCTTCGACCGGACCCTGGCGATCCGACCCAGGCCCACCGCCATCGGCGTCGGCTACGAGCTGGGCCGGATGAAGACGATCAAGCCACAGGCCTGGGACATCCCGATGGACTGGATCGTGACCGAGCGCGGCGTGTACCGGCGCGACCCGGGCGGGCTCGTGTTCCTGGGAGAGGCCGCCCCGGGCGAGCCCGGAGCGCTGGCTTCTCCGGTGTGCTACGCGGACGAGATTGCCCCGGACCACTTCGGGGATCCGAAGCCGTAGCGTGCGGCCGTCCCGCGGGCGCCGAGGCCTGGGCCTCGGCGCCGGTCGGGGCTACGGCTTGATCTGGGCGCGGATCTCGCCGCTCGGGTTCGCCGCGCTGTGGACGTTCACGTACAGGCCCCCCGACCGATATGCGTCGAACTGCGCGCTGGTCAGGGTCGTGTTGGCGGGGACGGTCCAGACCCCGTCGGCCGTCTTGGCCAGCGGAATGATCACGGGCCCGTTCTGACCCATCGCGCCCTGGTGGATATGCGCGGCGGTGCCGTTGAGATTGGTCGTCCGCACCTCACCGCTGATGTTCTTGTCCCCGCTGACGATGATCGAGCTCACACCCGTCGCCTGCGTGTTCACCGCCGGCACTTCCTGAGCGCCGCTCAATGGTGTGCCGGCGCCCATCATCGCCCCCATGCGGCTCCCCGTCCCACTCTGGGAGCAGGCGGCGATGCCGAGCACCACCATCGCCACCCCGATCACGAATCCGACGGACCGCGTCCCCTTCTGCCGATCTCCACGCATGCTTGCCTCCCGAGAGAGATTTGTGATCGCCGAACAGATCACACGTGAGGGATCAGCAAGAGCTGTGCCGCGCGCCCGACCGCCAATCGCGGGCTCCCGCGCGGCGCCGCGGTGGCCGGGTGGACGAAAGTACCGGGAAGGAGCGACCGAATCTCCTCACCCGGCCCTCTCCCAGAAGGAGAGAGGGAAAACGATCAGGCGCCCAGGAAGTAGCGGCGGGGGTCGAAGAGGCGGACGAGGGCGAGCTCGTCGGCGGACGGCGGCTCGAAGCGGCGCAGCGTGGGCGCGACCTGGAGGTCCCAGCCGCAGGCCTCGCGGGCGGCGCGGACCAGGTCCGCTTCCGGGGTCTCGCCGAAGAGGCCGGTCAGGCGCAGCTCGCCGTGCTCGCCGCTCTTCTCGTACACGCCGCGGTCGGAGACCACGGTGCGGACCGTGCGGCCCGGCGCGGTGATGTAGGGCACCTTGTCCACGAAGCGCCGCGGCGACTGCTCGAGGCACACCACCACCTCGCGCGCGGAGGAGGTGATGTCGTTGGCCCCGCCCGAGCCGGTGATGTAGGTGACGCCGGGCATGATGGTGGAGTTGATGTTGCCGTGCTTGTCGATCTGTCCGGCCGCGAGCGAGCCCAGGCACTGGTTGTGCCGGCCGCCCATGAAGATGCCCATGACGTGCAGGATGTCGGTGAGCATCTTGCACGAGGGGAAGTTGCGGAACGAGAACACGAAGGGCTCGGCCGGGCGCGGGAGATAGCCGACCATGCCGGTCTCGGCCATCAGCTCCACGTCGGCGCCCGCCTGCTTGAGCTGGTAGGCGGCCAGCCAGGCGGCCAGGTTGGAGTTGCCCACCCCGGCCAGAAAGGTCTTGTAGCCGCGCGCCCGGACCTTCTCGGCGAGCATGCGCGAGGCGGCCACCACCATCCACTCGGACGGCGACGCGGTGTCGCTCACCGGCAGCTTCGGGGAGAGCGTCTCGAGCTCGGAGACCCACGCGTCGGTGTGGGCGCGCCCCTTGGTCTCCATGATGCGGCCGTAGCCGAGCTTGGCCAGGTAGGCCGCGTGATCGGGCAGATCGAGCATCCACTCCTTGATCCACGCGTCCGCGGTCTCCGCCTTGCGGAAGGCGCGCCGGCACTCGAGGATCCACTCGATGTCCTCCGCGTAGCCCTCGAGCTCCGGCACGTTCATGCCGTACATGCCGCCCGGATGGTTGCCGTGCGGCGTCTCCACGATCGCCCGCACGTACTGCCCGGGCAGGCGTACCAGGTTGGCGTGGCGGCGGACGAAGTCGGTGGAGACGATCTTCTCGACCGTGACGATCGCCCCGTTCTTCGCGGCCATGGCCCCGTACAGGTTCTCGTTCATCGGCGGGGCGATGATCACGTTGCCGGCCCGGTCGGCGGCCCAGGCGTGCAGGAGCGCCACGTCGGGCACCAGGGCCCGCGCGTAGCCCACGCGGCCCTCCGCGCCGAAGGGATCGTCCACGGTCAGGAACTCGCCGCTCCTCGTGTTGTCCTCCTCCATGCTCGAGCCCAGCAGCGAGCGGGTGGGGAGGAAGGGCACGCCCATGGCCCCCGCCAGCAGGCGCAGGGGGAAGGTCAGCATGGACCAGTTCGAGACCTCGAGCCGGCCCTCGAGGACCGCTCTGGAGATGAGCGCCTGGGGAGTCGGGAACGGGTAGCCCTCCCCCATGAACGTGGTGATGACCCGGCGCACGAGGCCGCCGTGGATCAGCGCGGTCCACGGCGAGCCCAGGCCGACCACCGCGAGGGTGAAGGCGGGGCTCTTCCCCCACCACTGGCGGACCAGCTCGTAGACGGCGGGATTGGGCCGGCCGTGGGCCGAGCCCAGGTAGACCGTGTCGCCCGCGTGGACGTGACGGCGGACCGCCTCGGAGAGCGTGGCCGTCTTGTCGGGGCCCTCGTGCAGCGGCAGGGCGAGGCGACGGTCGATCGCGTCGTGGTAGAGCGGGATCATCGCGGCGCGCTCGGGCCGAAGATACGGGCCTTGACGCGGTTGGGAACCCAGCGGGCGAGCCGGCGGGCCACCGCGGCGATGTGCTCGAGGGAGTCGGCCGAGCCCGGCCAGTAGCGGAGCACCAGGGGGCGATCCACGTAGTTCAACACGCCGTCCACCACCACCGCGGCGAGGATCACGTCGTCGAGATATCCGATCCATGGGATGAAGTCGGGGATCAGGTCGATCGGGCTCACCAGGTAGACCGCCATCGCGGCGAGCACGACCTTGGCCGCGGTCGGGACGTCGCGGTCGCCGGCGAGCGAGATCAGCATGCGGCCGAGCCGCGGCAGGGCGAGGAGCAAGTCCTTCACGGTGCCGGCCCCGCGCTACTCCAGGCGTTCGGCGAGCAGCTCGGCGATGTCGCGGGTCTTGATCTTGTCGCCGACCTCCTTCGCCTTCACCCCGTCCTCGAACATGGTCAGGCAGAATGGGCACGCGGAGGCCAGGATGTCGGGCTTCACCTCCATCGCCTGCTCCACCCGGAGCTGGTTCACCCGGCGCCCCTCGTGCTCCTCCATCCAGGCGCGCCCGCCCCCGCCCCCGCAGCAGAAACCCTTCGAGCGGTTGAGCTTCATCTCGACCAGCTCGCCGCGCGTCACCCCGGCCAGCACCCGCCGGGGCTCGTCGTAGATGTCGTTGTAGCGGCCGAGGTTGCACGCGTCGTGGTAGGTGATGCGCTCGCCGTCGCGCTGCGCGGGCGAAAGACGCCCGGCGCGGATGAGATCGTCGAGGAGCTGGGTGTGGTGGATGATCCGGAAGTGACCGTCGAACTGCGGGTACTCGTTGCGGATGGTGTTGAAGCAGTGCGGGCACGCGGTCACGATGGTCTGGAACTTGTACTGCTTGAGCGTCTCGATATTGCCCTGGGCCAGCGTCTGGTAGAGGTACTCGTGACCGAGGCGCCGCGCCGGCTCGCCGGTGCACTTCTCCTCGTTGCCCAGGATCGCGAAGTCCACCCCCGCGGCCTGGAGCACCCGCACCAGCGCGCGCGCCACCTTCCGGTTGCGCTCGTCGAAGGAGCCGTAGCAGCCGACCCAGTAGAGGTACTCGGCCTCCCGGACCTCCGCCATCTGCTTGACGCCCAGGTCCTGCGCCCAGTCGGCGCGGGTCTGCCACGACATCTGCCACGGGTTGCCGTTGGTCTCGAGGTTGCGGAACGCGGGCTGCAGCTCGGCCGGGAAGCGCGACTCGGTGAGCACCAGCCAGCGGCGCATGTCCACGATCTTCGGCACGTGCTCGATGAACACCGGGCAGGCGTCCACGCACCAGCGGCAGGTCGTGCAGGCCCACAGCACGTTGTCGTGGATGACGTCACCCACCAGCGCCTTCTCGGGCGCGCGCGCCCCGGGCTGACCGAGAAGGACCGGCGCCTCCTCGAAGAGCTGGTGTCGCAGGTTGAGAATGAGCCACTTCGGGTCGAGCTCCTTGCCGCTCATGCTGGCCGGGCAGCGCGAGGTGCAGCGCCCGCACTCGGTGCAGTTGTAGGTGTCGAAGAGATCCTTCCAGGCCAGCTCGGTGAGGCGGCCGACCCCGAACGTCTCCGAGTTCTCGAGATCCATGCTGCGGTACTGGCCCTTGGGCTCGAGCGGCGAGAAGAAGACGTTGAGCGGCGAGACCAGGATGTGCAGATGCTTGGAGTAGGGCAGCAGAACCAGGAAGCCCAGGAGCAGCCCCGCGTGCGCCCACCAGGCCAGGTGGAAGACCACCTGGATCGCGGCGGGGGACAGCGAGCCGAGCGCGCCCGCGATGGCGCGCCCCGCGAACTGCCAGTGGTTGTAGGGCTCGGGGCCGAGCCGCATGTGGGCCGCGTCCGCGAGCAGGTCCGTCACCATGAGGCCCAGGATCAGGAGCAGGATCACCAGGGCCTCGGTCGAGAAGTTGAGCCGTTTCGGCTTGGTGACGAGGCGTCGGAAGAGCGCGTAGCCCACCGCGAGGATCACGAGGGTGCTGAAGAGATCCTGGAGAACGAGGTAGTGCGGCGTCTCGGACAGGAGCGGCAGGAAGAACGACTCGGTGACGCCCCGGCCGAAGAACTCGACGGTGCCGAGCGTGAGGACGACGAAGCCCCAGAAGATGATCGCGTGCATCAGCCCCGGCCAGAAATCGTTGGCGAGCAGCCGGGCCTGGCCGAAGACGTAGACGATCACCCGCCCGACCCGCGCGGGCACGTGGTCCCAGCGCGGCATCGGCTTGCCCTTGAGCAGGAGCCGCAGGAGGAACCAGGCCCGCCGCGTGAAGAGCGCGCCGGCCGCCACGATCATCGCGGCGAAGATGAGCCAGCCGGGAACGACGCCGTACCAGGTGTGCGACGGCAGCATCAGGCGCGCCTCATGGGCAGCATAGTGGGGTGGGGTCTCGGGGCTGTCAAGGCCGCTTGAGGGCCTGGGCGAGGATCCGGGCCACCGCCGAGTACGAATCGAGCGCGCCCGTGGTCACCGCTTCGAGCGTGCGCGCGAGGGCGGGGTCGGTCTGCACCTGCGCGGTGATCTGGGCGGTGAACTCCTCGACCAGCAGCGCCTCCAGCTCGGCGCGCCGGCGCGCCTGCCGCCGCTTCTCGAGCGCGCCCGCCTGCTCGAGCGCGTCGCGGTGCTTGCGCACCTGCTCGAGCAGCGCGTCGATCCCCACGTCGTTGACGGCCTGGGCGGCCAGTACCGGCACCTCCCATTCCACGTCCTTGGCCTCGGCGCCGCTCGTGTAGTGCAGGTGGACGCTGAAGCGCAGCTCGGCCATCAGGGCGTGGGCGCCGTCGCGGTCCGCCTTGTTGACCACGAAGATGTCGGCCACTTCCATGAGCCCGGCCTTCATCGCCTGGATCGAGTCCCCCGACTCCGGCACCAGCGCCACCACGGTGGTGTCGGCCTGCCGGATGATGTCGAGCTCGGTCTGGCCGACGCCCACGGTCTCGATGATGATCCACGGGAAGCCGAAGGCGTCCATCAGCTTGATCACGTCGCCGGTGGCGCGGGCCAGGCCGCCGAGGCTGCCCCGGGTGGCCATGCTGCGGATGAACACGTCCGGATCGAGCGTGTGGGCCTGCATGCGGATGCGGTCGCCGAGCACCGCGCCGCCCGTGAAGGGGCTCGAGGGATCCACCGCGATCACGCCGACCGGGATCCGCTCGGCGCGCAGCAGGCTCGTCACCCGGTCCACCAGCGTGGACTTCCCGGCGCCGGGGGGCCCGGTGATGCCGAGCACGTAGGCGCGCCCGGTGCGCTCGTGGATCGCCCGCATGATGTCCGGCACGTCGGGCATCCGGTTCTCGATCCGGGTGATCAGGCGCGCCAGGGCCAGACGATCGCCGTCGAGCATCCGGCGGACGAGGTCGGTCAGAGCACCTCCCCGCTCAGGCGGGCCTCCATCACCAGGGCGTCCTCGCCGGTATCGAAGTAGTACCCCTTGCGCCGGCCGATGACCCGGAAGCCGAAGCTCTCGTAGAGCCCGAGGGCCTCCGCGTTGGTGGGGCGCACCTCGAGGAAGGCCAGGGTCACCTCGCGCGCGCGGGCGTCGTCGAGCACCGCGCTCAGGAGCGCGCGCGCGAGGCCGTGACGCCGGACGTCGGGATGCGTGGCCAGGTTGGTCACGTGGATCTCGTGGCCGATCTCCCAGAGGCAGAGGTAGCCGACGAGCCGGCCGCGCCAGCGGACCACCGAGCACTTCGCGACGCGGTTCTGGGTGAGCTCGTAGCGGAACGCGCCGCGAGACCACGGGGTCTGGAACGACGCGCGCTCGATGACCAGCACGTCGTCGAGATCCTCGAGCGTCATCGGCTCGAGGGTCACGTCCGTGGGCGGCGCCTCACGCATGCCGGGCCCGGAGCTCGGCCTCGGAGGGCCGCAGGTAGAGAGGCGCGAGCCGCTCGGCCGGGATGCCGCCGCCCGCCGCGAGGATCGCCTGCCCCAGCGCGCCCACCACCGCGGGCGACGGCAGGGAGTGGACCGGGTCCGCCTCGCGCAGGCCGGGGCCGAGGCGGCCCAGGTGCGGCCGGCAGGCCGCGACCCCATCGCCCAGCACGATCACCGGCGCCTCGAGGCGCGCCGCCGCCTCCGCGGGCGGCAGGGCCAGGTAGTCCCATTCCCTCGCCATCGCCCCGCCGGTCCAGCGGTAGAGCGAGCAGTAGACCTCGTCGCGGCGCGCGGCGAGGATCGCGCAGACCGGCGCGTCCGCGAACGGCAGCGTCGCGGCGAGCGCGTCCAGCGTGGGCACCGGCGCCACGGGAATCTCGAGCGCCAGGGCCAGTCCCTTGGCGGTGGCCGCGCCGACCCGCAGGCCGGTGAACGAGCCCGGCCCGATG
>DATFUK010000708.1:0-10592 GCA_035260865.1 Candidatus Methylomirabilota bacterium
TGAGCGTGACGAAGGCGTTGAGCCGCGGGTTGAGGCGCTCGATGCGGGCGAGCACCGCCTTCACCACTTCGACCGGGGAGAGCTTGCGGCGCTTGATGGCCGAAGCCATCTCGGAAGCGGGCATCCAGCAGAGGTCGTCGGCGTTCGCCATGGCCATCACCCCTCACCCTGCCCTCTCCCCTGAGGGGAGAGGGGCCGTTGCCAAGCCCGGTATTGTTAGGCGCCGCGGAGGCGCGGGTCGAGCGTGTCGCGGAGCGCGTCGCCGAGCAGGTTGGAGCCGAACACCGCGAGGCTGATGGCCAGGCCCGGGAACAGGACGAGCCACGGCGCCTTCTGCGCGTACTCCGCCGCGGAGACCGAGAGCATCCGGCCCCACGACGGATAGGGCTCGGGCACCCCGAGGCCCAGGAAGGACAGCGCGGCCTCCACCAGGATCGCGCTGCCGAGCTGCGCGGTGCAGAGCACGATGAACGGGCCCATGGTATTGGGCAGGACGTGGCGGAACGCGATGCGCACATGCCGGAGGCCGACCGCGCGCGCCGCCTCCACGTACTGCATCTCACGGATCGACAGCACGCTCGCCCGGATGACCCGCGCGGCCCTCGGAATGATCGGGATCGAGATCGCCAGCACCACGTTCGGGATCGACGGGCCGAGCGCCGCCGACATCACGAGCGCGAGCACGAGCAGCGGCAGCCCCTGCAGGATGTCCATCACCCGCTGGGTGATGAGGTCGGTCTTGCCGCCGACGTAGCCGGACAGGAGCCCGATGATCCCGCCGAACACCGAGCCGAGGAGCGTGGAGGCCAGGCCCACGATGAGCGAGACCCGGGCCCCGTGCACGACGCGCGAGTAGATGTCGCGACCCAGGTGATCGGAGCCGAGCCAGTGGTCGGGGCCGGGCCGGGCCAGACTCTGCCCCGCGTCGGTGGCGATGGGATCGTGGGTCGCGAGCTGGTTGGCGAAGACCGCGGTGAGGAACATCACCACCATGAGCAGCCCGCCGATCGCGCCCAGGGGCTTCTTGCGGCAGAAGCGCGCGAGCACGGTCCAGGCCCCGGGCCGGCGCAGGCCGAGGCTCACCGACGCCGCCTCGACCCCGAGCGGTCTAGTGGCCATAGCGGACGCGCGGATCGAGGAAGCCGTAGAGCATGTCCACGACCAGGTTCGAGACGATGACCACGATCGCGATGAACATGACCAGGTTCTGGACGATCGGGTAGTCCCGCCAGAGGATCGCCTCCACCAGGAAGCGCGCGAGCCCGGGCAGGTTGAAGACGGTCTCGGTCACCACGAGCCCGCCGATGAGGAACGCGAACTCGATGCCGATCACGGTGACCACCGGCAGGATTGCGTTCTGCAGCGCGTGGCGCCAGATCACCACGCTCCCGGACTGGCCCTTGGCGCGCGCGGTGCGGATGTAGTCCTCGCGCATCACCTCGAGCAGCGACGAGCGGGTGATGCGCATGATGAGCGCGGACGAGCGGTAGCCCACCGCGAGGGACGGCAGCGCGAACTGCACCGCGTGCAGCCAGAAGTTCTCGGACGGCGACACGTAGGTCACCGGCGGGATCCACCCGATCCACGCCACCAGCCCGAGGATGATGACCATGCCCAGCCAGAACGAGGGCATGCTGAGGCCGGCGAGGCTGAAGACCCGCAGCGCGTAGTCGAGCGGGGTGTCCTGGCGGACCGCGCTGATGACCCCGAGCGGCACCCCCAGGGCCACCGACACGATCAGCGACAGGATCGCCAGCTCGAGGGTCACCGGGATGAGCGGGCGGATGATCTCCCAGGCGGGCAGGTCGTAGCGATAGGACTTGCCGAGATCGCCGGTCAGGATCTGGCGCATCCATTCGAGGTACTGCACCCACACCGGCCGATCGAGCCCCAGCTCCTTCTCGATGGCCACCCGCTCCACCGGGTTCACGTAGCCGCCGGTCGAGAAGAGGATGTCGACGATATCGCCGGGGGCCAGACGCAGCATGCCGAAGATCACGATCGACATGCCGAGCAGGGTCAGGAGACCGATGCCCAGCCGCTGGGCGATGTACGTCTTCACCGGATCGGGGGGCCTACTTGTCCCGCCACACGTCGGCCATGCGGCCGAAGTTGTAGATGTTGTCGTGCGGCACCATCCCCTTCACGTACGGCCACACCGTGAAGTAGTCGAGGCGCCAATCGAGCAGCGGCCGCGCCGCGTCCGCCTCCACCTTCTTCTGGAGCGCGGCCACGAGCGCCAGGCGCTTCTGCGGGTTCAGCTCCTGGGACTGCTGCTCGATCATCTTCATCACTTCCTCGCTGCAGTACTGGCTATAGTTCCGCGGCGAGCCGCACGCGTAGTTCTCGTAGTAGTTGGCGTCCGGCTCGTCCACCCCGAGGCCAGTGAGGTTGGCCCCGATCTGGTAGTCGCCCCGGGTGGCCATGGAGTGCCACTGGGCGGTCTCCACCTGCTTGAGGGTGGCCTCGATGCCCACCTGCTTCAGCTCGTTGATCACGAACGAGGCCATGTCCACGTACAGCGCGATCGCGCGCGTGCTCATCTCCACCTTGAGCGGATTCTGCGGGGTGATGCCCGCCTCGGCCAGGAGCTTCCTGGCCTGCGCGCGCATGTCCTCGATCTTGCCGTAGCCCGGCAGGGTGCCGAGGTCCTTCTCGAGCAGGCCCCAGACCCCGTAGGGCTTGGGCTGCTGGGAGGCGCCGGGGACCGCGCCGCCCTGGTGCACCGCGGAGATCAGGGCCTTCCGGTCGATGGCGTAGGAGACCGCGAGCCGCACCTTCAGGTTGTCGAAGGGCGGCTTCTTGGTGTTCATGATGATGTTGTCGCTCACCGCCTGGGCCACCGGGGTGATCACGAGGCCGGGCACCGCCTTCTTGAGCTGCTCGGCCGCGGTCTTGGTGGTCTCCCCCGGGAAGGACACGTCGAGCTGCCCGGCCTGGAGCGCGGCGGTGCGGGTGCCCCGCTCCTTGATCACGACGTAGCGCAGGCTGTCGAGATAGGGCCGGCCCTTCATGAAGTAGTCCGGGTTCTTCACGTAGTCCACGAACTCGCCCTTGCGCCATTCCTTCATCTTGAAGGGCCCGGTGCCGATGCAGCCGGTGCGGTAGGCCGCGGGATTGACGTGGGCCGCGTAGATCGGGGTGTAGCCGGAGGCCAGCATGACGAGCAGGCCCGGCTGGGGCCGCTTGAGACGGAACACCACGGTGTAGGGATCGGCGGCCTCGATGGCCTCGACGTTCGTGTACCAATCCTTCCGCGGATTGATGCGCAGCTTGGCCGGCGCGTCGGGAGCCTCGCGCAGCATGTCGAAGGTGAACTTCACGTCCTTCGAGGTGAACGGCTGCCCGTCGTGCCACTTCACGTTCTTGCGCAGGAAGAAGACGAGGTTCCGGTAGTTGTCCTGCCACGACCACTTCTCGGCGAGCTCGCCCACCAGGTTCTCGACCGTCTCCGCGCGCTTGGTCTGATCGAACACGACCAGGTTGTTGAAGCAGGGCATGGAGGGAAACGAGGTCGCGATGGTCGAGGTCTCGTGCACCGCGAAGCCCTGCGAGAGATCCTCGCGCTGCATCAGGTTCAGGTGGCCGCCGGACTTCGGCGTCTCGGCCGATGCCAGCGACGCGGCGGCGAGCACGGCCAGGGCGGATAGCGCGGCGTCGACAATGCGGGAACGCCTCATTGTGTTCCTTTCCTATGAGCGCCGGCCCCGGGAGGTCGGCGGGATTCGCGACACGATGGTGGGGAAACCCGGCAAAAATATACGATATCGACCGCGGTCCGACAACTGTTCCGCGCCGCGCGCCAGGGGGTCTGGTCACGCGGCGCGTTAGTCGCCGATTGACGGGCCCGCGCTGACCGCGCGGGACGGGGCGGAGACTAGCGGGCGGTGTGCGGCTCCTGGAGGCCGCGCCGTACCTCGCGGCGCGTGAGCAGCTCCTCGAGCGCGATCGTGCGGGCTCCACCCCGGCGCCGGAGCTCGGGCCGCGCCAGGATCGGGCGCTGGCGGATCCGCGAGGCCAACCCGTTGCGCACCGCCCGGTCGGCGTAGAGGCTCCGCAGCGCGCGGCACATGAGCGGCCGGCCGCGGTTGTACCCGAAGCGGTGCTTGTACTCGTCAGCGGTCAACCGGTGGCTCCGCAGATGGGTATTCGTGAGCTGGCGGAAGGCGCCGCCACAGACGAGGCAGTGGATCGAGTCCTGCTGCACGGCCTGTCGTGGATCGGCGCGCAGCCCGTTCAGCGTGCGGCGACTTCCTCCAGAGCCCACGACGTTGCTCGCGCGCCGGACCGCCGCGGCTGCGCGGATGCGATCACCCTGGATCGCCGGCGCACCATTGCTGATCGGGAAAGGTCGGAGCGGAGGGTAGGACGGCGTACCGTTCGCGGGCATGTCTAGCCTCCTTCGCGCGACGAGGAACAGCGGCGACCGAAGAAACATGCCCCTACACATCGCAAACCAAATGCCACAGAAAAGATCTATTTAATCGGTATTTTGAGCAATTAAGGTATTAGCGATCGGTGATCGACTGGTAAAAATCTTACCAGTGCCTTGACCAGTAAGGGCTTCTAGGCAATCCTTACCGCGCGATGGATCCCTGGAGCGAGCTCCTGGGTCGGAGCGCCCCGATGGAGGCCTTGCGGGAGACCGTACGGCGGCTTCCAGGACGCCAGCATCCCGGCCGGCGGCTCCCCGCGATCCTGCTCCAGGGTGAGACCGGGACGGGGAAAGGTCTCGTCGCTCGGCTCATCCACAGCCTGGGGCCGCGGGCCGGCGGGGAGTTCGTCGACGTGAACTGCGGGGCGATTCCCGAGACGCTGCTCGAGGCGGAGCTGTTTGGCTTCGAGCGCGGCGCGTTCACCGATGCCCGCAAGGCGAAGCCCGGCCTCTTCCAGACCGCGCACCACGGCACCATCTTCCTGGATGAGATCGGCGCGACCCCCGAGCCGCTGCAGGCGAAGCTCCTGACCGTCATCGAGGAGCGCGTGGTGCGGCGACTCGGCAGCACCCGTCCCGAGCCCGCGGACGCCTGGATCATCAGCGCCACGAACATGGATTTGCTGGCCAGCGTCCGGGAGCGGCGCTTCCGGGAGGATCTCTACCACCGACTCGCGGTCCTGACCCTGCGCCTGCCGCTGCTCCGGGAGCGCGGTCAGGACATCCTGCTCCTCGCCGAGCACTTCCTCGCGCGCGCCTGCTCCGACTACGGCTTGCCGGTGAAGACCCTGACCGCCGATGCGCGTGATCGCCTGCTGGTGTACCCGTGGCCGGGCAACGTGCGCGAGCTCTCGAACGTGATCGAGCGGGTCGCGCTCCTCACCGAGGAGAACGTCATCAAGGGCAAGCACCTGGGGCTGGACGAAGCAAACCCGCCGACCGGATCCACCCCGGGCGGCCCGGGCGGAACCCCGTCCCCGCCGCCGGTCTCGTACGGGGACGCGATGCGCGCGCACCTGCGGGTCACCCTCGATCAGACCGGCTGGAACATCTCCCGCACCGCCACGATCCTGAACATCTCCCGCAACACGGTGCGCGCGCGCATGGAGAAGCTCGGGTTGCGCGAAGCCCCCGCCCCCGCGGCGAAGCGCGAGGCGCGCACGCCGGCGCCCGTCCGTCCCGCTCCGCCATCGTACCGATCCGCGGTGCCGGGCCCGGCGTCGCGCCCCGCGCTCCCGACGGTCCGCTGGGAGCGGCGCCCCATCGCCCTGATGCGCGTGGCGCTCTTGGTGCCGGAGACCGGCGACGTCCTCTCGGATGCCGCGCGCGCGCTCGAGACGCTCATCGAGAAGGTCCAGAGCTTCGGGGGGCGCGTGGAGGCGCTGGGGCAGCGCGCCCTCGACGCCGCCTTCGGGGTGGAGCCCATCGAGGACGCGCCGCGGCGCGCCGCGCACGCCGCGATGGCGATGCAGCGGGCCGTCGAGCGGATCCGCGAGGACTCCCCCGCCCCGCTCGCGACCCGGATCGCCATCCACGCGGCCCAGGCCCTGGTGGCTCAAGCGGGGCGCCTGATCCAGATCGACCAGGAGGCGAAGGAGCAGGGCGCCTTCGTGCTCGATGATCTGATCGCGGCCGCCGAGCCCGGCGGCATCCTCGCCAGCCCGGCCGCGGGCGCGCAGCTCGAGCGCCGCTTCGAGCTGGTCGCCGTCGAGGGGACGGACGATGCGCCGACCGCGTTCCGCCTCGTTGGACGCGAGGGACCGGGGCTGAGCGCGGCCGGGCGCATGGCGACCTTCGTCGGCCGCCACCAGGAGATGGCGGTGCTGCACAGCCGGCTGCTCGGCGCCCTCCGCGGGCGGGGACAGCTCGTCAGCATCGTGGGGGACGCCGGGATCGGGAAGTCGCGGCTGCTCTACGAGTTCAGCCAGAGCGTGAGCGCCGAGCAGGCCATCTACATCGAGGGGCGCTGCCTGTCCTACGGGAGCACGATCCCCTACCTGCCGGTGCTCGACCTGATTCGCGGCGTCTGCCACATCACCGAGGCCGACGACGCGGCGGCCGCCGGCGAGAAGATCCGGCAAACCCTCGCGCGGGCGGGAATGGATCCGGGCAAGCTCACTCCCTACCTGCTCGATCTCCTCGGGTACAAGGACGGCGCCCGGGAGCTCGCGCTCGGCTCTCCCGATGCGATCAAGGCCGGCATCTCCGAAGCCCTCCGCCAGATCACGCTGGGAGCGAGCCATCACCAGCCGTTCCTCGTCGTGATCGAGGATCTCCACTGGATCGACCAGGCCTCGGAGGAGCTGCTCGCGTCCATGGTGGACGGGCTTCCCGGGGCGGCGGTGCTCTTCGTGGTGACCTACCGGCCGGGCTACGAGCCGCCGTGGGCCAACCGATCGTTCGCCACGCAGCTCTCGCTGCCCCCGCTCTCGAACGAGGACAGCCTCACCGTGACACGCTCGGTGCTGCCCGCGGCGGCGCTGCCGCGGGCGGTCGCCGAGATGATCCTGAGCCGCGCCGAGGGTAATCCGTTCTTCCTGGAGGAGCTGGCGCTGTCCATCCAGGATCACGGCGGCCTGGCCGGCGATCTCGCGGTGCCCGACACGGTGCAGGGCGTGTTGCTGAGTCGGATCGGACGCCTCGCCGAGACCGAGCAGGCCCTGCTCCAGTCCGCCTCGGTCATCGGCAAGGACGTTCCGCTTTCGATCCTGGCCGCGGTGAGCGAGCTGCCCGAAGAGCCGCTCGCCCAGGCGCTGCGCCACCTGAGCGCGGCGGAGTTCCTCTACGAGGTCGGCACCTTCCCCGAGGTCAAGTACCGCTTCCGGCACGCGCTCACCCACGAGGTCGCCTACGAGAGCCTCCGGCCGGAGCCTCGCCGGCAGCTCCACGCGCGCATCGTCCTCGCCATCGAGGCGAGTCACGCCGACCGTCTGCTCGAGGACATCGACCGGCTCGCCCACCACGCGACGAGAGGGGAGCTCTGGGACAAGGCGGTGGACTATTCGCGCCAGGCCGGTATCAAGGCCGCCGCGCGCTCCGCCCACCACCAGGCGGTCGCGTATCTCGAGCAGGCGCTGGACGCCCTCGGCCATCTGCCCGAAGACCGCGCGCAGATCGAGCAGGCCATCGACGTCCGGCTCGAGCTCCGCAACTCCCTGCACCCACTCGGAGATCCCGAGCGGATCGTCGCCCTGCTGCGGGAGGCGGAGGTGCTCGCCCGGACGCTCGACGATCCGCGACGGCTCGCCCGCGTCTTCTCGTTCATGACGCAGTACTTCCGGCTGGTCGGGCACCTCGATCTCGCGCTGGAATCAGCGGAGCGCGCGCTCGCGTTCGCCGATCGGCTGCGCGACACCCCCTTCTGGATCATCGCCAACACCTTCCTCGGCACCGCCCACGATGCCCGAGGCGAGTACCGCAAGGCGGCCGAGGTCCTCCGGAAGAGCGTGGAAGCGCTGCCCGACATCGCGATCGGCCAGGACGTGCGCGTCGCCGGACTCGTGCCGGTCTTCGCCCGGATCTACCTGGTCTACTGCCTGGCCGACATGGGCGAGTTCCGTGAGGGGCTGGCGTACGGCGACGAGGGCACCCGGCTCGCCGAGGCCGCGAACGACGCGTACAGCCTGATCTTCGCCTCGTGCGGCGTCGGTACGCTCCACCTCCTCCGGGGCGACGTGGGGGCGGCGATCGAGATGCTCGAGCGCGGGCTCACCCTCTGCCGGACCTTGACCGTGCCGGTGGCGCTGCCCCTGATCGCGTGCGCGCTGGGCGCCGCCTATTCCCTGGCCGGTCGATCGAGCGACGCGATCGCGCTGCTCGAGGAAGGGACCCGGGAAGGCCTCGCGATCGGCAGAATGGGCGGGCACTCCCTGCTCGTGGTCCGTCTGGGCGAGGCCTATCTCCGTGCCGGCCGCCTCGACGAGGCCGACGAGACGGCCCGGCGGGCCCTGCTGATGGCCCGCGAGAAGAGCGAGCGCGGGCACGAAGCGTACGCTCTGCACCTGCTGGGCGAGGTGGTGGCGCAGCGGACTCCCGGGGATCCGGAGGCGGCCGACGCCGCGCTCCGACAGGCCACGGCCCTCGCCGAGGAGCTCTCGATGCGGCCCCTCGTCGCGCACTGCCAGGTGAGCCGGGCGCGCCTCGAGTCCCGGGCGGGCCGGACCGCGAGCGCCCGGCAGCTCCTCGACGCGGGAACCGCGGCCTTCCGCGAGCTCGAGATGCCGTTCTGGACCGAGCGGGCGGAGGCCTTTGCCCGCTCGCTAGCCTGACGCCCCGGTCTCGCGCGACCGCACCTCGATATCCACGAGATCCAGCCCGCACGCCCGGGCCAGCCGCCTGATCTCCAGGCGCACCGTCTCCAGGGCGTGCGAGCCGATTGGACCGGCCAGCTCGATACTGGCGACCTCGATGCTACCGGCGGCGGCGTCCGGCCTTGGCCGCCCGCTTCTTGGCCGCCTTGGCGTGCGCCTTCCACTTCTTTTCAATGGCCTTCACTCCCTTCTTGAACTGCGCGAGGAGGGCCCGCGTCTGCGCGCTCTTGGGCGTCGCCGCGATCCGGATCGTGGTGCGGCCCTTCCTCGTCGTCTGGCTCACCTGAATCATCATGGTGTCGGCTCCCCTGGGTGTGGGTTGTCCCATTGCGCCCGCCCGAAGCGGCGGGCGTCCTCCACTCCGTCGAAGAACTCATCCGCGTGAAACACGCGCGGGGCGGCGTCGATGTCCCGCAGCATGTAGTGATCCTCGGTCCCCTCGTACTCCTCGGAGAGATCCACCGGCTCTCCCCGGGCCAGGTCCAGGTAGACCGCGGTCATGTTGTGCTTGCCGGTCAGGTCGAGCAGGTTGGTGCTGGAGGTGAAGCGGCCCGCGTTGATCTCGGTGACGCGCGCGATTCCGCCCGCGTCCTCCTTCAGGTCGACCGCGAAGACGCCGGAGGCCTTCCGGTCCGCCGCCCGGATCGCGCGCACCGCGGTCTCGAGCACGCCCGGCTCGCGGACGGTCTTGGTGAGGGCGCCGACCGCCGACACCTCGCTCGGCTGACTGGCGCTGCCGAGGTACGACAGGCGCTCGTACGTCTTCGCGAGAGCGAGACGTCCGTCCTTCCACACGCTCTGGCAGCCGAAATCGCGGCCGGGCAGGTACTCGGACAGGGTGAACGCGGAGACGGGCACGCCGCGCATGTCGCGCCAGTACGCGATCCAGCTCCTGGCCTGGTCCGGCCCCGCGACCGGCGCGGCGCCCCGCGAGCCCGCGCCCGCGCGGATGCGGCACCACGCGCGGGCCGGATTTCCCAGGCGCGCGAAGATGCGATCGAGCCGCCGCAGGTCCGTGACGCGATGAGTGGCCGGCGCGGGCACCCCGCGCGCCCGCAGCCACTCGGTGAGGCGGTACTTGTCGCGGCAACGCTCGACGGTGGCGGCCCGGGGCAGGAACAGACGATCGCCGAGCGCGCGCCGCGCGCGCGAGAGCGCGGCGACGTCGCCGTCGCTCGCCGGGATGACGAGGTCGATCCGCTCCGAGTCCACGATGCGGCGCAGCGAGCGGCCCCACGTCGGGTGCGAGAGCGGCGGGACCAGATAGTTGCGATCCGCGGTGGAGTTCTTGAGGATGAACTGGTCGTCGTGGCAACCCACGATGGTGAGCGAGGCGTTCCCCGCCCGGAGGCTCCGCACGAGGTTACCGCTCGCTCCGCTGCCCGCGCTCGTTACGAGCAACCGCGCGTTCATCCGGCGCGGAGACTAGACGATATCCGGAACGATCGCAAGTTTCGCACGCGACGCGGGACCGCGTGTGCTTACTGGGTCCGGGGACTTGCCCAAATCAGTTCGCGCGCTTCTCGTCGGCCGGAAAAAACAAAGGGCCGAGTCCCGGAGGACCCGGCCCGCGCCGCTTCGCGCCGGCCCGCGGCTACTTCGTGATGACCCCGCAGGCGATGCGGCCGCCGCTGTTGCCGGTGGGATCGGTCTTGTCGTCGTCCGGATTGGCGTGCACGACGAGCGCGGTCGGCTTGTCGCCGAGCACCGAGTTCGGCCCGGGGCTCAGGGTGATCGCCTTCGTGGTGATGTCGATGCCGCCCTCACCCGAAGCCGCCACCACCAGGTTGGGCAGGTCGCCCGCGTGCGGGCCCGCCGGGTTCATGCGGCCGTGCTGCTTGCTCCCC
>DATFUK010000709.1:0-4038 GCA_035260865.1 Candidatus Methylomirabilota bacterium
GGTTGTTGTACGCGATGAGCCGGCTGGCCGCGTCCAGGATGACCTGGGTCGAGCGGTGGTTCTCGGTCAGCACGACTTCGCGCGCGTCCGCGTAGAGCCGACGGAAGGCGAGCAGGTTGCCGGCGGCGGCGCCGCGCCAGCGGTAGATGGCCTGGTCGTCGTCGCCCACCACCGCCACGTTGCGGTGGCGGGCCGCGAGCAGCTTCACCAGCTCGAACTGGGCGTAGTTGGTGTCCTGGAACTCGTCCACCAGGATGTAGCGGTAGCGCTCCTGGTAGCGCCGCAGGATGTGCGGGCGGGTCCGGAAGAGGCGCAGCGCCTCGACGATCTGATCGCCGAAGTCGATCTGGCCGAGCCGGGCCATCAGCGTCTGGTACTGCGCGTAGGTCCGCGCGAGCTCGAGGTGCTGCTCGGCGGCCAGCCGCGCCTCGTCGTCGGTCGCGGCGGCCAGAAGCTCCTCGGTGTGCGTCAGGTACTCGTCCGGGCCCACGTCCTCGTCCTTCAGACGGCTGAACTGGGTGAGGATGGCGTGGAGGTGCCGGGTCGGATCGCCGAGCGGCCGGTAGTGCTTGAGCGGGAACTCGAAGAGGTGGTCGCGCAGGAAGATGATCTGCTCGGCCCGGGTCAGCACCCGGAAGTCCGGGGTGAGCCCCAGCTCGAGCGCGTTCTCCTTGATGAGGCGGTCGCCGAAGGCGTGGAACGTGGCGATCTGCACGTCGGCGTAGCCGTAGGGCACGAGGGTGTCCACGCGCTCTTCCATCTCGGCCGCGGCCTTGTCGGTGAAGGTCAGCGCGAGGATCTCGGAAGGGCGCGCCGCGCGGGTCGCGATGAGATAGGCGATGCGGCGGGTGATGACGGTGGTCTTGCCGGTGCCCGCCCCCGCGATGATCAGCAGCGGGCCCGTCTCGTGGGTGACGGCCGCCGCCTGGGGCGCGTTCAGCCCTTCGAGGATACGTTCGGCGCCCCGCGCTCCTTCCGCCATCAGGCCGAACTATACCACCCCTGGAACCCCGGCTCTACGGCACCACCAGGGATAGCGCGTCGGGGACGCACTCGAAGCTGACGGGCAGCGGGCCGAGGAGCTCGCCGTCCACCTGCACGAGGCGGCTGGCGGGGCCCCGCACCGTCACGCGGCGGGCCTTGAAATAGGTCACGCCGGGCATCCCCAGGTGCGAGCCGGTATAGGCCGCGGCCAGGTAGCGGGCGAAGCGGTGGCGCTGGGTGGCGTCGAAGAGGCAGATGTCGAACAGATCGTCGTCCATCCGTGCCTCCGGGGCGAAGCGCAGCCCGCCGCCGTAGGACGCCGCGTTGGCGACCACCGCGAAGGTGGCGCTGTGCTGGCCGGCGTCGGTCTCCACCAGGAAGGGCACCGGGTGCCAGTCGGTGAGCTGGCGGAGGCCCGCCATCCAGTAGGCGCCCTCCCCGGTCAGACGCTTGAGCCCGGGGTGCACCGCCCGCACGACGTCGGCGTCGAGGCCGACCCCGGCCATGAGGAGGAAGAACCGCTCCCCCGCCCGGCCCACCGACACGCGGCGCGTCCGGGCCGCCGCGAAGACGTCGGCGAGGAGGTCGATGCCGCCCGGCAGCGCGAGCTCGTGCGCCAGCACGTTGGATGTGCCGCCCGGCCACACCGCGAGCGGCGTGGACGTGCCCACCAGCACCTGCATGGCCTCGTTCACGGTCCCATCGCCGCCGTGGATGATGATCAGGTCCACCCGGGCCTCGAGCGCCGCGGCGGTGAGCCGTGTGGCGTCGGCGGGACCGCTGGTCACCTGCGGGGTGACCGTGACGCCGCGCACGCGGAGGGCATCCACCATGCGCGTGACCGAGTGGAACCGATCGCGACGCTGGCCGGATCCGGGATTGTGGACGAGGACGGCGGAGCGCGACACGGCCCCCTCGCTAGCGGCGGATCTCGGTGCTGTCCGTGGCCAGCAGCTCGTCGAGCTCGGCCCGGGTCACCACAGGCACGTCGCCCCAGATCGTGCACTTGAGCGCGGCCAGCGCGGTCGCGGCGTCCACCGCGTGCTGCGCGTCGCGGCCGCTGAGCGTGGCCCAGAGAAAGCCCGCCGCGAAGGCGTCGCCCGCGCCCACCCGGTCCACCACCGAGACGGTGTAGAGCTTGGACGGGCGATGGATCCCGCGGTCGGTGAGCACCGCCGAGCCCGCCTCGCCGAGCGTGAGCGCGATGGTGGCCGAGGGCGCGAGGTGACGCAGCCCGTCCAGCACGCGCTCGGGCGAGCCCTCCAGCTCGAGCACGGTGGCCGCGTCGTCCGAGCCGATGAAGAGATAGCGCAGGCGCGGCAGGATCTCCCCGAGGAAATCGCGCGCCTCCTTCGGGCTCCAGAGCCGGGAGCGGTAGTTCACGTCGAAGGACACCGGCACGCGCGCCGCCTCCGCCTCCGCGATCGCGCGGCGCACGACCTCGCGGATGTTCTCGCCGAGCGCGGCGGTCACCCCGGTGAGGTGCACGAGCCGAGCGCTCCGGATCAGCGTCCAGTCCACGTCGTCCGCCACCAGGCGGCTGAACGCGGAGTCGCGCCGGTCGTAGAGGATGCGCACCGGGCGCGGCACCATGCCGTACTCGATGAAGTAGAGACCCATGCGCTGGCCGGGCCGGCGCAGCACCCCGCGGCAGTCCACCCCGTGGCCCGACAGCTCGCGGATGGTGCGGTCGCCCCACGCGTGCTCGGACGGCAGCACCGAGATGAAGGCGGTGCGCAGCCCGAGCCGAGCGCACGCCGCGGCCACGTTGGCCTCGGTGCCGCCGATCTGCACGTCCAGGTCCTGGGCCTGCTCGAGCCGCTGGGGCGGGCGGGCGGCGAGCCGCAGCATCACCTCGCCGAGACCGACCAGATCGTAGCGCGGCTCGGGCCGGCTCACACGGTGCCCGTCACGCGGACGTTGAGGGTGGTGCCGTACAGGAGGACGGATTGCACGGACGCGAGCTGCCGGTCCGGCGCGAACGTCACGCGGGCGGGCTGACCGGGGCGCGCCCAGGACGAGAAGCGGGTGATGTCGATCATCGCGGTGAGGCCGCCGGTGGTCGGGTCGGGGCTGGTGCGGAAGCGCAGCGGCACCAGCTCCGCACGATAGCCGTCCGGCGCGACATCGTCCGGCCCTTCATTGTCGGCCCGGGCGCGCCGGACCACCCAGGTCTGATAGGTGCCGTCCGGATCATGATCGAGCGTGTTGTCCGCGAAGTTGAGCTCCGCCGAGATCAGGTCGTCCACGTGGCGGCCCGGGGGGATCGCCAGCACGTCGTCGACCTGACGCCGCCGGCCCAGCAGGAGGGTGTGGGTGACCGCGTGGATCTCGGCCCGCTGCCGGGCGTAGTCGTAGCTGGTGGTGGACGTGTTCTCGCGGTTCCGGAAGTGATGGACCGCCTTCGTCTCCACCGGCTTGAAGCGGCCGTCCCGGATGATGCCGGAGGCCTCCGTACGGGTGCTGATCCCGGTCCCCTGGCCCTCCATGGTCACCCGGTACTTACCGGCCCGTCGGTCGATCTCCTGAACCGCGGTCCCGGACAGGGACAGGGTCAAAAAGCTAAACAGAACGGTCAGATCAAGCTGATACCCAAATGCCGACCGGCCATCCTCCAGGGCGTGGGCCCGCCTGAGACCGAACAGCAGCCCGAGCGGCAGGGCGGCCAAGAGCTGCCGCCGACTCAGCAAGTGCCCCATATACCTCGCATTCTACTCGACCACCCGGGACCGCGGGATTTGGTTTTAGATTGATTTCCTGCTAGTTTATAAGGGCTATCCCACCTTTCCTCACGCACCCTTAGGGGGCTCGGGTTCATGAAGAACTCCCGGCGAGTCGTAATTACAGGGTTGGGTGTCGTTGCCCCAAACGGCATCGGCAAGGAAGCCTTTTGGCAGAACCTAGTGGCTGGAAAGTCTGGCGTTAATTACATCACGAGCTTCGATGCGTCTTCATACCCATGCCAAATAGCCGGCCAGGTCCCGGACTTCGTCGCGAGCGATTTCATGCGCGGCCGCACCGCAAAGACTATGGGGCGCTTTTCGCAATTGGGGG